>NZ_JBMBTE010000167.1:0-8550 GCF_048897285.1 Rhodococcus sp. O3 | reverse complement strand
GTCGCCGGTCCGGGCGGGCGGCCCGCACCCCGGACATCGTCCCGCACACCATGGAACTGGTGGGCAACCGCTGGTCGGCGGCGTTGCTGGGCTCCGCGCACCGCGGCGCCACCCGGTTCGGGGAATTCGCCGAGCAGATGGGAGCACCGCCGGCGGTCGTCATCGATCGGCTCCGGCGGTTCACCGAACTCGACGTGCTCGCGCCGCGCCCGCATCCCGGCCGGGCCGATTGGGTGACCTATCACCTCACCGACAAGGGCCTGGCGTTCTTCCCCGTCATCGCGTGCATGATCGCGTGGGGACAACGCTGGTTCCACGCACCCGAAGGCCCCGCGCTCGAAACGGTGCACGTGGGATGCGGGGCGCCGTTCCTGCCCGGACTCGTCTGCGACCGGTGCGACGCCACCCTGAACGCGGCAACCATCGCGATCGAGGATGTAACTGTCGCGAACGGGTAGGGGTCAGCGGCCCCCGTTTCTCCGACCCCGTTTTTCCGAGCGCGCAGCCCCCCGTTTTCGAGCGAATGTATCGCTCGTCTCCTTCAATCGACTGAACGTACCGCTCGCTCGGAAAAGACAAGGGGTACGCGAGGACGGCGGGCCGGCTCAGCCGAAGTCGACCTGCCGGTGCTTGTTCGCCAGAGCCACCACCATGCCGGCACCGAACGGGCCGCGGCTGTCGAACAGCACCGATGTGCCGACGGCGACACCGTCCTCGCCGATGTGGTGATCGGCCTCGACCCCGACCTCTTCACCGACCGGCAGCCGCGACAGGGTCAGGGTGACGTCGGCGTTGATGTATCCGACGCCCTGCTCGCTCCAGTTGGTGACCAGGCTGGTGCCCTCACCGACGATCGCGGTCCGCACGAACGGCGACATCTTCTCGCCGAGGATCACCGGAAACTGTCTGGCCCACATGCGTTTACGGCTCGAATTCTGATGCTCGGACCGTATCTGCGACCAACCCTCGGGGTGGTCGTCGCTACCGAACCAGGTCGGCACGAACCCGGCTGCCGGGTCATCCGTGCGACTCGGCGGCGGCGCCGGATGTTCGTCGCGGGTCCATACCGTTCCGGGCGGCTGCTCCGACGGACGGAGATACACGACGGTCGCGCGCGCGACCACGTCGCCGTTCTGCTGCATTTGCGCGTCGGCCACCCGGATGCGGTTGCCGTCGCGCACGAGGGTCGTCTCGACCGTCACGGGATCGGTGCGTACCGGTTTGAACAGATCGACGGTGAGCCGCGACGGCACCCAGTTGTCCACCGCATGCCGGTTCTCGAGTTCCCGGGCGAACAGCCCGCACACGCACGGACCGACGATCATGTCCGACGACCAGGGACTGATCGCTATCTCGGTCGGCACGAAACTGCCGTCGACCTCGGTGAAATATCCGCGTTCGGTACGTCCCATGCTCCGCATTCTCCGGACCGGTCGTGCGGCGGGTCACGCCGGGTCCGTGGACCGCGCCGGACGATCGCCCGCGCGACAGCCGGTCCGATACCCCGGCCGTCCGCGGACACGAGAACGGTTCTGTCGCGGAAGTCGTTCTTGTCCATGATTTTTCCGCCTCTACGGAGCTCTTCTCACCGTAGGAAGGCGTAAGGTGGGCAACAATGTCCGGACCGCTCGAGAATCCCGGGCCGGTTGTGCCACCGGGACAACCCGTACCCACCCGATTCCGGTCGTGTCGACGAATGTTCCCGTTCAACCCGCACCCGTCGGTCTAGGCTCCGAACATGGTCGGATCGGCGAGGAAACTCCGCACCGCGTTCGCGATACTGCTGACGATGCTGCTGGCGCTCGTGCTGACGTCGTGCAGTTCGTCGGGAGACAGCGACTCCGGAACCCGCGACCTGTGTTCGCCCCCGGGAATCGGGTCCGCATCGGCCGCACCGACGAACCTGGCCGCGGGCGGAGCGGAAGCGGAGGACCGCTACACAACCCCGGACGTGGTGCCGCTCGAGAGCATCGACACCGCGCGGCTGGGGCTCATCACCCCGGGTGTCCTGACCGTCGGCACGCTCTCCGACGCCCCGCCGAGCATCTGCGTGAACTCCGAGGGTGTGTTCACCGGTTACGACAACGAGGTTCTGAAAGCCATCGGGGAGAAGCTCGGACTCGACGTGCAGTTCGTCGGCACCGAGTTCGCGGGGCTCCTCGCGCAGGTCGCCGGGCGCCGCTTCGACGTCGGATCGTCGTCCATCACCACGACGGACGAGCGCCGCAATCTCGTCGGATTCACCAACGGCTACGACTTCGGCTACTTCTCACTCGTGGTGCCCAACGGCAGCCCGATCACCGGGTTCTCGGATCTCGACGCTTCCACCCGTATCGGCGTCGTCCAGGGGACCGTGCAGGACGACTACGTCGTCAACACCCTGAAGCTGGACCCGGTGAAGTTCCCGGACTACAACACCGCGTACGCGAATCTGAAGACCGGCCAGATCGACGCCTGGGTCGCGCCGTCGCAGCAGGCCGAAGGGGCCATCGCACCGGGCGACCCCACGTCCATCGTGGAGAACACGTTCAGCGTCAACAACTTCGTGGGCTGGGCGGTCGCGAAGGAGAACCAGCCGCTGATCGACGCGCTGAACTCCGGCTTGGACGCGGTGATCGCCGACGGCACGTGGGCCGCGCTGTACACCGAATGGGTGCCGCGCGAGCTGCCCGAGGGGTGGAAGCCCGGCAGCAAGGCCGCGCCCGAACCGGAACTGCCCGACTTCGCGGCGCTCGCCGCCCAGACGGGAACCGAACCCGCGGGCACGCCCGCCGCCGAACAGAAGTCGACGCTGACGCAGCTGCGCGAGACCTTCTTCGACTGGGGGCTGTATCAGAAAGCCTTCCCGGAGCTGTTGAAGACCGGCTTGCCGAACACCCTGATCCTGGCGCTGACCTCCGGGATCGCCGGCACGATCCTGGGCATGCTGCTGGCGGTCGCGGGGATCTCCCGCACCCGCTGGCTGCGCTGGCCCGCCCGCGTCTACACCGACATCTTCCGGGGACTGCCCGCCGTCGTGATCATCCTGCTCGTCGGCCTCGGGGTGGGACCGGTCGTGCAGGGCATCACCGGCAACAATCCGTACTGGCTCGGCGCGGCGGCGCTGGCGCTGCTGGCCGCGGCGTACATCGGCGAGATCTTCCGCTCCGGTATCCAGTCGGTCGAGCCCGGGCAGATGGAAGCCGCGCGAGCGCTGGGCTTCAGTTACCGGAGGTCGATGTCGCTGGTGGTGGTGCCGCAGGGTGTCCGCCGCGTGTTGCCCGCCTTGATGAATCAGTTCATCGCCCTCATCAAGGACTCGTCGCTGATCTACTTCCTCGGCCTGCTCGCGACGCAACGTGAGCTGTTCGCGGTCGGCCGCGACCTCAACGCCCAGACCGGCAACCTGTCGCCGCTGGTCGCCGCCGGCCTGTTCTATCTGATCCTGACGGTGCCGCTGACGCACCTGGTGAACTACATCGACCATCGGCTGCGCGTCGGCCGGAAGGAAGCCACGCTCGACCCGCTCGAGCAGGACCTCGTCGTGGAGAGAGGCTGAGAACGACCATGACCGCTCCGACCCTCGAGGGTGTCTCGCTCACCGGCACCGGGCTGCACCTGGCGTTCGGATCCAACAAGGTGCTGCGCGGCGTCGACCTGCACGTCGACGCGGGGAAGACCGTCACCGTGATCGGGCCGTCCGGATCCGGCAAGTCGACACTGCTGCGCGTGCTCAACCGCCTGTACGAACCCGACGCCGGCGACGTGCTGCTCGACGGGAAGTCGGTGCTGAAGGACAACCCCGACGCGCTGCGTCAGCGCATCGGCATGGTGTTCCAGCACTTCAATCTGTTCCCCCACAAGACGGTCATCGAGAACATCGCGCTGGCGCCCCGCAAGCTCAAGGGCATGTCGAAGGACGAGGCCCGGGCACTCGCCCTCGAGCAGCTCGAGCTGGTGGGTCTCGCCCACAAGGCCGAGTCGCGGCCGGCGAATCTGTCCGGCGGGCAGCAGCAGCGCGTGGCGATCGCACGCGCACTGGCGATGAAACCTCAGGTGATGTTCTTCGACGAAGCCACCTCCGCGCTCGACCCGGAACTCGTCAAGGGCGTGCTGGCGCTGATGGCGGATCTCGGTGCCGGCGGCATGACGATGGTCGTCGTCACCCACGAGATGGGTTTCGCGCGGTCGGTGTCGGACACCGTCGTGTTCATGGATCACGGCGCGGTCGTCGAGACCGGCACCCCAGACCAACTGTTCGACAGCCCGGAAACCGAACGGCTGCAACAGTTCCTGTCGCAGGTCCTCTGACGGATCCGTGCCGGATCGGGGCTTCTGCCGGGATTACGGCTGGATCAGTACATTCAGTCCCCGCTCGAAGTCGGCGATACGCCGGGAGAGGGCGTGGTGGCCACCGTTGACGATCTCCGACACCCGGACGATCCCCGCGGTGTCCGCGACCTGGTTGAGGTTGCGCGACGTCCAGTACCAGGCGGCCGTGGTGAAGGCGTTCTCCGGCGCGGACAGCAATTCCGGGTGCGCGACGAAGTCCACCCCCGTGTGCTCGCTCAGCTTCTCGTAGTTGTGACGACCCGTGATCTGGATGGCACCACGACCCTTGTAGCGCACACCGTCTCCCGGCTGGGTGTTGCCGAGATCGGCACGACCCTCGTAGGCGCGTCCGGACGCGTACTCCTCGAAGGTGCGGAAGGAATCGGACTCGACCGCGAGCTGGGCGATGAACGCTGCCTGCCGGACCGGCGTGTCGATGCCGTTGTGCACCATCGCGTCGTTGAGCGGGGCGATGTACTGCTCGATCTTCTCGGGCTGGATGCCGGGCACGATGCGCGCCAGCTCGTCGGGGGTGACGGCGGGCGGCGGCGGAGGTGCCGGGGCAGGCTCGGGCGCGACCTCGGCCGGCTCCGTGGACGCTGCCGGATCGGCGGTGGCAGCGTTGTCCGCGCCACTCCATCCCGCGGTCGACAGGGCCTCGAAGTCCAGCGCCTTGAGCTGCTCACGAGGCTGCTCGAACCGAGCCGGCACGGAGGACGCCGTATCGGCGTTGGCGGCGGACGTACCCGCCACGACGGCGGCGGTGGCGGTGGTGATCATGGCGGCCGCGGCGACGGCGGCACGCAAACGGCGCGAATATGAAACTGACATGGGTCGTGCTCCAAGATCGGCCGAGCGTGGTTCGGCCTCCGAAACTGGGGGCCACGGGCGTTACCGAAGGGAAGTCTTTGTTCCCTGATGGATCACCATCGAGCGGCCTTGAGGTCACATCCAGGTAACGGTCCAGGTAGGCCGCTTTTCAAGGTATCGTGATCCATGTCACGTTTGGCCTCGAAAAGCCGCACACAGCTCCCTCGCTCTCGACCCGGCGCGCCCCGAATCGCTCGATCACGACACCCGGAGGCCGGGGCGGCAGCGATCGACCGGCCTCACCCGGCCACTCCGGCGAACCGGTTCGATAAGGTGGGATCTGTTGTACTTCAACATGACTCGTAGTCAGTCGGCTTCCGGGCGGAGACGGCCGGCCGACCCGCCCACCGGGTCAGGGGCGACGTGCCCCGTACCTGCGTCCCGCATGACACAAATGGGACACATTCATCGTCCGCCAGCAGCCCAACCGTTACAGATTTGTGTCCCATCACACAGTCGCGGCGGGGGTACGCAACACGGTCTCAGACCCCTTCGCGATGCACATCAGCGCGAAACCGGTCGGTCCCATCGGTATTCACTGCTCAACATCTGTCACATGGGTTCCGAAAGGGACTGCGGGGAATGTTACGACCGCCCCGGACCCGGCTCGGAACCGGCGGAGGGGTGATCGTCGGAGGTAACCGACCGGTCCGTTTGCGCGGACCCGGAGCACCCACTGGACGAGAAGCCGCCGCTCCCCGTTCATCTGTTCGTTCCCTTTGTCTCGTTTGCGCCTTCTACGGTGCCCCCGAAGCGAATCGACGAGGGAGATCACGTGCGCATCAAGAACCTGCCGCTGTTCGTCCACGACGGGAAGTCGTCACGGGCGAACATCACGTGCCGCTACAAGTGCGGCGACGCCTGCTCGCACGCAGTACCGAACAATTCGGGCGGGGCGTACTTCGGGGACGTCGTTCGGGGTGCGGTGTCGCGGCGCGGGGTACTGCGCGGCGGGGCGATGGCGGTCCTCGCGGTCGGCGCGGGCGGGGTGCTCACGGCGTGCTCTGACGATGCGGGTGCCGGTGAGACGCCGGCTCCCGGCAGCAGTGATCTTGGACCGGCAGCCCCCGGAACCGATTTCACACCCGTCGCGCCCAACACCGCGGACGCGGTGACCGTTCCCCACGGATACGAGCAGGCCGTGGTGATCCGCTGGGGCGACCCGGTGCTGCCCGATGCCCCCGCATTCGACATCGCGAATCAGACCGCGGCGGCGCAGGAGAAGCAGTTCGGGTTCAACAACGACTTCGCGGGCCTGCTGCCCGTCGACGGCGTGCCGCACACCTATCTGCTGGTCGTCAATCACGAATACACGACCGAACCGTTCATGTTCGCCGGGTACGACGCGGATAATCCCACCGAGGAGCAGGTGCGGATCGGCTGGGCCGGTCACGGACTGTCTGTCGTGCAGGTCAAGGGCAAGCCCGGAACAGGTCGTCTCACACCGGAATTCGGTCCGCACAACCGGCGAATCACCGCCCTGACCGAGTTCACCGTCACCGGGCCCGCAGCCGGCAGCGACCTGTTGAAGACCGACGCGGATCCGACCGGCACCCGGGTGCTCGGCACACTGAACAACTGCTCGGGCGGGCTCACCCCGTGGGGCACGGTGCTGTCGGGTGAGGAGAACTTCAACCAGTACTTCGCGAACGCCGAGCAGGTCACCGATCCGGTCGTCGCCGAACGGCTCGCCCGCTACGGAATCGAAGGCGGTGCGTCCGAACGCAAGTGGGAGCGCTTCGATCCGCGCTTCGATGTCGCGGCGAACCCGAACGAGGTCAACCGCTTCGGTTGGATCGTCGAGGTGAACCCGTGGGACGCGACGTCCGTGCCGGTCAAGCACACCGCGCTCGGCCGGTTCAAGCACGAGGCCGCGACCGTCCACATCACCCCCGACGGCACGGTCGTCGCGTACAGCGGTGACGACGAACGCTTCGACTACATGTACAAGTTCGTCTCCTCCCGGAAGATGCAGGCCGGAAATTCGCAGACGGCGATGCGGCACAACATGACCCTGCTCGACGCCGGCACCCTGTACGTCGCGCAGCTCTCGGGCGACAACACCGACGCGATCGACGGCACCGGAACCCTGCCGGAAGGTGGCGCATTCACCGGCAGAGGCACGTGGATTCCGTTGCTGCGCAGCAACGGAGACGGTTCAGCGGAGTCATTGGTCGACGGAATGTCGGCCGAGGAGGTCGCGGTGTTCACCCGCCTCGCCGGCGACAAGGTCGGTGCCACCAAGATGGACCGGCCCGAGGACTTCGAACCGAACCCGGTGACCGGCAAGGTCTACGTGGCCCTGACCAACAATTCGAATCGCGGCGCAGACGGCAAACCCGCTGCCGACGAAGCGAACCCGCGTACCAACAACAAGAACGGCCAGGTCCTCGAGCTCGACGACGACCACGCCGGCACCTCCTTCACCTGGAATCTGCTGCTCGTGTGCGGCGATCCCGACGCAGCCGACACCTACTTCGGCGGATTCGACAAGTCGCGGGTCAGCCCGATCTCGTGCCCGGACAACCTCGCGTTCGATCCGCACGGCAACCTGTGGATCAGCACCGACGGCAACGCCCTGAAATCCAACGACGGCCTGTTCGCGGTGGTGCTCGACGGACCGCGCCGCGGCGAGACCAAGCAGTTCCTCACCGTGCCGATCGGCGCCGAGACGTGCGGTCCCGTCGTCCAGGAGAACCGCGTCCTGGTGTGTGTGCAGCATCCGGGCGAGACGGACGACGCGTCGTGGGACGCTCCCGCCTCACACTGGCCCGACGGCGGCACCGCCCAGCCGCGCCCCTCGGTCGCAGTGGTGTGGAAGGCAGGCGCCTGACGGCACTCGTGTGCCCTTCCGGCGCCCCCAACCGCCACAAAGGCACACGGGCGCGTCAGCGCAACACGGAACTGCCGAGGTACTCGCAGGCCTGCAACGCGAGTGCGACGTCCAGCTTGTCGTGCGTCGCGGGTGCGCGGGTGGGGTCACCGAGCGCCTTGCCGACCCGGTACTTGACGGTGTTGCGGTGCAGGTTCATGCGTTCGGCGGTGTGCAGGTGGCTCTCACCGGTCGCGAAATAGGTACTCAGCGTTGCCCGCAGCATCGCGGCCTGCTCGGTGTCGTCCGCGAGGGGCCCGAGCACCTCACCGACCCACGCCCGTGCGGCGTCGAGATTGCGGGCGAGCAGCGACACGACGGCGACACCGCGGTCACCGAAACCGATGACGCGGCGGTGTGAGGCGCTCTGCACCATGGCAATCGAATACGCGGCCCTGGCCTGCTCATGGCTGCGCCGGAAGCCGGCGAGACCGGTCGCGGGCAGCCCGACGGCCACCCGGCCGGTGGAATGGCCACCGACGACCGCGGCGAGTGCG
>NZ_JBMBTE010000166.1:0-8710 GCF_048897285.1 Rhodococcus sp. O3 | reverse complement strand
GCGCCCGCCCCGATCGCAGTCCATCCCACGATCGTCGCGACGGGTACCCCGGCCGCGGGCAGCGACGACGCGATCTCGAGGGCCAACAACATGAGGAACGCACCGGGCGCACCGAGTCGCAGGGCGTCGACGACGAACGCACACGACGCCACCACCACCGTCATGGTGAGCACCACGAGCATCGGCCACCATGCGGATCCGCCCGCCGCGACGGCGCTGTGCACCACCGACCCGACGGCGGCTCCGAGACCGGCCAGCGCGACGAGCACGCACCCGAGGATCCCCACCGCCCGCCACCGCACCCGGTACGGACGGGTCTCGCCGTAGACGACGGCGAACGCCCCGAGCGTCGCGATCGCGGACACCGGCCCGGCTCCGGCGAGGACACCGGCCAGTCCGGGCACCGCTACGGTCACGGCCGCGCGCGCGACCCCCGGCCATTTGCGTCCCAGCCTCGGTATTCCCACCATCGCCGGCCACGGGGCAGCAGGGGAAGGAATCGGCAGGTCTACTCGGGGCACGACCATTCAGATTAGGAGGATCGCGGTCGCAGCCCCGAATCCGAAGCCTCGGGTGAGGCGCATCTCACCCGCTACAGCGCGGTGACCTTCGACGCGACGGTCGGGCGCACCGGCTTCGGCGCCGCACCACAGCTCGCCGGTCGCGCCGGCAGTTCGTGTAGCTCGACGTCGACGCGCCAGGCGCGGCCGTCGCGGTGACGCACGATCGGTGAGGCTGCCTCGTCGACGGTGAGGGCATCGATTCCGGCGGCTGCGTCGATACCGGCGGCGGCGTCGAGTTCGCGCACCGCGATCTCCGCGACCTGACCGGCGGCGGCCCACGTGCTGCGTCCCCGCAGCCCCGGCAGGTACACCTCGCCGGCGGCTGCGGCACGCACCGCGTCGGCGCTGTGCGCGGCGTCGAGCCGACCGTAGGTATAGCCGGTGGGCAGCAGGATCATCGACGGTGCGAAGCGGTGCCCGCCGGTGTGCGAGCACTCCCACACCGTGTCGCCGAACTGCTGCGCGAGGGCGGCCGCGATCGGGCGGCCCCGCACCGCGCAGCACTGGTCGCGTTTGCCGTGTGCGCACACCAGCACGATCGGGTCGGTCACCGCGGCGCCGAGAAGGGGCGCCGGGCCGGTGACGACCCGGGGCACGATGTCGAGCAGCTCGGCCGGTTCGGTGATCTCGAGGCGTTCGCACCACGTGTTGCCGGGTTCGGTGCGGGCGATCAGCACGGTGCGGGTCGGGCGCTCCACGTCGCGACCGGGACGGCGGATGAACTGGATGCGCACCCCCGCCGCGTCGGCGCGGGCGGACAGTTCGGTGGCGAGCTCGGTTCCGAGGGCGGTGCCGTCGAGCACGTCGCGGCCCCACCCGGAGGGAACCTCGAGGCACACATATCCCGCGGCCGTGGCGGCGGTGCCGGGCAGCGGCTCCTCGGGGACGGACGGCGCGGAGCAGATCGGGGCGGCGATGGTCACCCGGCCATTGTCGCCGGTGCGGTCGTTCGTGGAAGCGTCGGCCCTCGGCGAGCTCCAGGACGAACTTCTCAGCCCTTCTCACCGCGCAGACGTCGCAACCCGGCGCGGGTCCACACGCGCAGGAATCCTTGGGACAAATAGGCGAAGCAGCCGAACGCCAGCGCCCACTTGGTGACGCTGATCGTCGAAGCGGCGCGAACCGTGGTGTCGTCGATGCGGTCGCGGTGGTCGAGCAGATACAGCCCGGCGATGTTCTCGACGTAGTCGCTCGCCGCCGCGGCCACCGATGCCACGGCGAGGGTGCGGCGGGTGCCCGCCGACAGTGGACGATACTGGTCCAGCGACCGCGCTCCGGCCCGCAACGCAATCGCAAATGTCAAGGGGTGCACCATGTCCCAGTAGTAGTGCTGCCGGTAGCGCTGCAGGTCCTCGGGCTGGAGATTGTCGAGGATCTTCCGGTACTTGTCCGCCGAGAAGGTGGTCTGGATCGCGCCCACGGTCGGGGCCGTGGACCCGAGGACGCGGGCAACGTTGGCCTGGGAAACCACGAACACCGCGGCCGAGCCGAGGAGCCGACGATCCGATGCGGTGAGAGCCATGCGCACGATGCTACCGACCGCGCAGCGCCTCCGGGTGAATCATTCGGTGCCGCCATCCGCGCGGCCGGGCGACAGCCGCCGATGCCCGGCTGCGCGCGGATGTCCGCCACGTCCGCTTCTCGAATTCCCTGCCACATCGTCGAATTCGCGGTATCGACTCGAGCCGTCACCTGCAGTACGCGCGAACCGGTGGCGTGCACTATGGTCTACAACCGCAACCGCACATCTTGGGGGGATGAACGTGCCGGATTCGATCGAAGCCGACCTGGATCACATACTTTCGGTCTCTGCGATCTTTCGATCCGTTGCGCGCAGGGTCGGTGAGGTCGACACGGAACAGGTATCGGCGGGAGCGGCCGACGGATTCCCGGGCGGAGCTGCGATCGTCGACGCTTTGGCACCCGTGCAGTCTGCCGTCCAGCGCGCGTTCGTCATCCTCGCCGACCGCGCGTACTCGACCTGCGACACCATGGACCGCGTCTGCGAGGACTACAGGAACACCGATGATTTCTTTGCGGCCGAATTGAATCGGGCAATCCCGTCGTGATCCCGTCGATCACGAACGTCCGAAACTGGACCCCTGCGGTACTCCACGACCGTGCGCTGGCCGTCGACGGGCTCACTTGCGTCCTCGGCGGCGCCCGTGACGAGTACGCCACCACGGCATCGACGCTGTGGCAATCGTGGGTGGGTCGCGCGGCCGAGGCCGCAGAGGATCACCTCGACCGGGAACACCGGCACTTCCGTGCGATCGCCGAGGAACTCATCGCCGTCTCGGATCAGCTCCGCCGGGCCGACACCGCACTGACCTTCGCCGTGCTGTCCGCGCGCAATGCGATCGCGAATGCCGAACGCAACGGATTCACGGTCGACGATTCCGGGATCACAGCAGGCCCGGACACCGGCGCACCCGAGACCGCGATCGAACACGCAGAAGCGATCCGTGCGGCAATACAGACCGTCGGCGAACTCGACGATCACTATGCGCGAGCCCTCACCGAGATCGTCACGAACCTGCTCGAGATCATCCCGAAGGGGGCAGTTCTCTCGCCCGGCGAAGCCGCCCACGACTGGGCGTCGCTCACCGACGGGACGCTGGACGCCGACGAAATCGGGCGGTTGCTGTCCAACCTGACGGCCGCCGGGCTCGACGGGAACGCACTCGCGGCGCTCGCCGCCGGAAACGAGATCTCGATGCTTCCGGCGGGATCGATCCGCTATCTCGAGGAGTTCTACCGCCAGGGCGGCACGGACGGCTTCCTCGCGTTGCAGCACGCGCTCGAACAGGACGGCAGCCCCAGGGCGGTCGCGGCCGGGCAGGCACTGGCCTCGGGAATTCTCACACTGTCGAACGAGAACGTCGTGGATGCCGACGGACAGCGCGGCGGCTGGGATCGGCTCCCCGCCGACGTACGCGACCTGGTCCGGTTGAATCCGCAGACGCCGCCGCCGGCGACTCTGTCCGAGTTCCTGGATTCACGCTCGCCGTTCGAACGCGAGCGATTGGAAGGCACTGCCGGAGCCGCGGCCGTGGCGCATGCCGCGATGCTGAACGACCCCGGTGACGACTACGCCCAGCGTGTCGGCCTCCAGAACGATTTCTGGCGGTACGTCGCGGCAGCGGACGGTGTGCCCGGCACACAGCTCGCCACGGAACTAGTCCGGGCCGCAGCCACCCAGGTGGAACTTGTCGCCGCCGATCCACCCGAGCGCACGGTCGTCAGCGACGCGGCCTACCGATTCCCGGGCGATGTCGGCGAATCGCTGCTCGATGTCGCCACTCGCAACAACGAGGCGAATGCCCGGATTCTCACCGACGACTTCGACGGCGACGGAACACCCGATTCCCGCCGCGACACGGTTCTCGATCCACTGTTCGCCCACGAATGGCACGACGAGGGAGCCTCCCTCGGCCGGCTCACGTCGTGGATGACGGACGACGCACTCGCAGCGCACGCGACGGGTGACACCGGCTCCCCCGACTTCGATCGCCGGGACCGGGCGGACCGGGCGGCACTCGGGCTCGCCACTTATCTCTCCGATCCCGACCACTACGAACGATTCATGGATATGCACGGGCCGGACTCCTCGAATCTCGGGGAGGTGAATCCGGAACTGCTGCACGCCGCGAGCCGGGGGCTCGTCGGCTACATCCCGCACCTCGCCGGTATCGATACGGACAGCAGCGAATGGGGAACCCGCGCACTCGAATCGAGCGACGCCGGCGACAAGCGGTTCGTCCACGCCCAGCGGGTGTTCTCGCTCATGGCAACCGGACAGGATGCGAACACCACGTTCATGGGCGGTGCGCTCGCCTTCCAGGAAAGCTACGACCACGTATTCGTGCGCAGCCTCGTCGAGCCCGATAAGTGGGGAATGATCTCGCCCGACACGGCCGCCGCCGGAAACAGCGCACACATCCAGGCACTGATCGACACCGGCATCTACGGCGCCGCGCTCGAACAGTCACGGGACCAGGAGAACATCGCGAACTTCGTCGCCGAACGACGCAACCAGGCATACGACGTCGGCTACACGATGATGCGCAATGCGGTCGCCTCGTTCCTCCCCGCGAACTTCACGGTGGGAATGGGGAGGACATGTTCAATCCTTCTGTCCGGGACATCTTCACGCTTCCCGAGACACCGACGGAGAACTACGCGTTCACGGTGAACGAATCGATGTTGGACTCACACAACGATATGCGCATGATGCGATATTTGATCGAGGAGGTCGGGACACCCCGGCACCCCGCCGCAGTCCAACACTTGACGCTGATCGGATTGCTCGACGAAAACGCGATGCTGGCGGACAACGCTGATGCGCAAGCCCAGCATGATGCCCAGACGATTCGAGCCAGGATTTCATCCGCAATGATCGCCGAATACGGCACCAACCTGCTCGAACGCTACAACGACGAGTACCGTCTGAGCTACGTTGACGTCGCACCCGCCACACATCTCGGCGCGGACAGGTGACGCATGAGATTCACCACCTACGCCAAACTGGCGGCTGCGATTGTCGTGCTGACCGCGTGCAGCACTCCCCAATCCGCGGATCGAGAAAATGCGACCACGAATACGCCCGGGCAGGAATCGCTCCCGGATCGCTCCACGTTGTCGCACAGATGGTTTGCTCCCCGACATGTCGACCTGGATGCGCCCGCAGTTCAGGTCGCACGCGCCTACCGCGAATCCGACAACCTCTATCGGAGCACCGGGGATCTGCGGGCGGCGCACCCGGGCTTCGACGGCCTGTTCCGAAGGGGCCTGGACGCCCACACGACTCCCTATCGGAGAACAGGAACGATAGACGACCACATCCTCGATGTCCGATCGATTACCGACCGCAGGGACCGGACTGTCACTCGGGTGGTGATCTGTGAGGATCGGACAGGGATCGCGGAGCCGACCGGCGATATGTGGACGGTCCGGGAAACAGGAAGCGGACCGATCGTTCTCGTCGTCGAACGCGTCGGTGATACGCGCGAACCGGCTTCCCTGGATCCCGCAGCTCGCGTCTCCAGCCCGGCGTGGAATGTGTTCGACGGTTGGAAAGTCGAAGACAATCTCGGCGCCACCGATGCCACCCGCGAATTCTTCTCCCGCGACGATCCCGAGGATACACACCTCGAGAACCTTTGCCTGTTCGAACAGCCCCGTCTGAGACCTGATGTCCAACCCGGCGACGTTCTCACGACCGCACCCGTCGTCGAAGTACCGGTCCCCGGCTGGCCGACCGAAATCCGCGCGCCCGGATGACAGCCGCCGACGACCGGCAGCGCGCGGATGTCCGCCTCGCAAGCGGCTGCGGACGACTCCCTCAGAGTTCGGCGACCTTCAGCAACATCTCGGCGACGACCTTCGGTTCCGTGATCATCAGGTCGTGCCCGGTCTCGATCTCCCAGACCCGTTGCGCACCATCGGATCTTCCCTCTTTCACACCTTCGATCGCGCTCAATTCGGAGATGCACACGACGTCGGTTCGGGGAATCTTCCGCATCGCGGCCTCGTTGATCAACAGCAGCGGTTGGACGAAGGTCTCGAGCGGATGCGGCGTGAGCCGATTCTGCATCCAGTCGAGATCGTCGGGGTCGGCGACCCCGTACAACCGCCCCATCTCGGGTATCGGCCACAACACGAGTTCGGCACCGTTGACCTCGCGGACGGTGCTGCGCGCGAATTCCATGAGGGCGGGGGCGATGTCGGTGAGGGATTGCCCGTCGGCGGGGCTCGCGGCGTCGAGATAGACGAGGTGACGGATCCGGCCCGGCGCCCGGTCCGCGACTCCGGTGATCACCATGCCTCCGTAGCTGTGACCGACGAGGATGACGTCGGTCAAGCCCTCGAATTCGAGGACCGCGAGGATATCGGAGATGTGGTGATCGAGATCGATACCCGGACGCACCAGATGGGCACGGTCACCGAGACCGGTCAGCGTCGGGGTGTGGACGTCGTGGCCCGCGGCGCGCAGCAGCGGCGCCAAGCGCCCCCAGCACCACCCGCCGTGCCCACCGCCGTGCACCAGAACAAATGTCGCCACCACGTACCCGCTTCCCCCTGGCAGAATCCCGTTCCAAAAGATGAATACCACGTTCTCCCGCCGACGCGAAATGGGCGGTTCGCGTCAAATGTCGTAATCGACGACGACCGGCGCGTGATCGCTCATCCGACGATCCGCCGACGGTTCCCGGTCCGTACCCGCCACGGTCGCGGTGCGTGCCAAACCCAGAGTGGCGAGGTGGTAGTCGATCCGCCACCCGACGTCGTTGGTGAACGACTCCCCCATCCACGACCACCACGAATACGGGCCGTCGACTCCCGGATGCCGGCTGCGAACGACGTCGACGAGGGTGCGCGGCGAGAGCAGCGAATCGAGCCACGCGCGTTCCTCCGGCAGGAACCCCTCGGCCTGATTGCTGCGCCGCCAGTTCCGCACGTCGTGCCGGGTGTGCGCGATGTTGAGATCGCCCATCAGCAACAGTTCCCGGCCCTGCGCCTTCGCCGCGCGACGCGACCGCGTCAGTTGCCGCGCGAACGCGGCGAGGAACCGCATCTTGCGCTCGTACCGGGCGCCGCCGTCCGGCGCCTCCCGCATCCGCCCCGGCTTCTGCAGGTGCGTCGGAAGACCACCTTTCGGCAGATACAGCGACGCGACGGTGAGCGGCGCGTCGGCCAGATCGACCTCGATGTACCGGCCCTGGCCGGCGAACTCGCCCAACCCGCGCGCCAACGACACCGGTCCGAGATCGAGCCGATCGAGGTGTTCCTCGCCGGGTGCACGCAGCAACGCGGCCCCGCTCCAGGTGCGCACCGCAGCCGGTGGCTGCGCGGTCAGGATGCCGACGCCGTTGCGGCCGGCGAGAGTGCCCTCGTCGTAGGCGAAGTGGTACTTACCGAAGACGCCGGGCGGAATCGCAGCGGCCGGGGCGCGGACCTCCTGCAACGCGACCACATCGGGGTCGCGTTCGCGCAGCCAGTCCTCGAATCCGCGCCGCTGCGCCGCGCGGATTCCGTTGATGTTGAAGGTCGCGATCCGCACAGTCAGTCCATGAGAAACGGCAGCACGGCCGCTTCGAAGTCGCGGAAACGGTCGCGGTGGATGCTGTGCCCGCATGCGATGTCGCGGAGAGTGCAACTCGGCAGTGCCGCGGCAGCCTCGGCGAGCAGGTGCGGATCGACCATGCTGCCGGGCCGCGCGCCCCGCAGGAACAGGGTCGGCGCGGCGAGGTCCGGCAGCCTCTGCCACCACTGCGGATCCGGGGTGCGGAACTGCTCGATGGCCGAGGCGGTCATGCTCCGGTCGAACGCGATGGTCGCGCGCGGGTTGCGCACCAGACTGCTCGTCGCGTGCCAGAGTTCCGCGACCGTCGGACGGCGGGACGGGATCTCCGGGACGGGATCGCCGGCGCGCAGCGGCAGCGGCGACTCCTCGAGCACGAGACGGCGGACGAGGTCCGGGCGATCCTGAGCGATCAGCGACCCGGTCCGGCCGCCGAGCGAATGACCGACCAGGTCGATGGTGTCGAAGTTCAGGTGGTCGCACAAACCGGTGATGTCGGCGGCGAACTCGCCGAACAGGTACGACCCGGCCCGGGCGCTGCGTCCGTGCCCTCGCAGGTCGATCGCGACGACCCGGCGTCCGGCGGTGACGAGCCTGCGTGCGAAGCGGTCCCAGGTGCGGCTGTCACCGCCCATGCCATGCACCAGTACCACCGGAACGGGGTGGGCGCGGGTGCTCGGCGCCGAGTCACGGTAGGCGATCGCCACACCGTTCGGCTCGGCTGTCAACACGGTTTCCACGGACATCGAGCCTACTCAGTCGTAGACCCCCTCCACCTTCCAGCCGCCCGAGGTGTGGATCACCAGCAGCGCCCGCGACCCGTCGAGCAGCACCTGCAGCCGCGCCACCGCCCGGGCCTCGGCCGGATCCCACCAGTACTCGTCGACCGGCCAGGGTCCGGCCCAGCCCACCACCTGCCATCCGCGGCTTCCCCACCGCAGATGTGCCGGTGCCGCGCTCAGCAGCCCGCGCTCGGTCACCGCAACCTCCACTCCCGCGTCGTCGAGCAGCGCGATCGACGGCGGAACGGTCAGCACCATGGCCGGGGCGGGTGGCGGGAGCC
>NZ_JBMBTE010000165.1:0-8772 GCF_048897285.1 Rhodococcus sp. O3 | reverse complement strand
GCGCGAGCCCGGTATCGCCGTCATCGCCGAGGTCAAGCGGGCCAGCCCGTCGAAGGGCGCGCTCGCCGACATCGCCGATCCGGCCGAACTCGCCAAGGCCTACGAGGCCGGAGGAGCGCGCGTGATCAGCGTGCTCACCGAGGAGCGCCGCTTCCACGGCAGCCTCGCCGACCTCGACGCGGTCCGCCGCGCCGTGCGAATTCCGGTGTTGCGCAAGGACTTCATCGTCGGCCCGTACCAGATCCACGAGGCCCGCGCGCACGGTGCCGACCTCGTGCTGCTGATCGTCGCCGCGCTCGAACAGCCCGTGCTGACCTCCCTCATCGACCGCGTCGAGTCGCTCGGTATGACCGCGCTCGTCGAGGCGCACACCGAGGAGGAGGCGACCCGCGCTCTCGAGGCCGGCGCGACCGTCATCGGGATCAACGCCCGCAACCTCAAGACCCTCGAGGTCGACAAGGGCACGTTCGCGCGGATCGCGCCGGGCCTGCCCAGCGACGTCCTCAAGATCGCCGAGTCCGGTGTGCGGGGTCCGGCGGACCTGCTGGCGTACGCCGGTGCCGGTGCCGACGCCGTACTCGTCGGTGAGGGTCTCGTGACGAGCGGCGACCCCCGCCAGGCGGTCGCAGAACTGGTCACCGTGGGTACGCATCCGTCCTGCCCGAAGCCGGCACGCTGACCGACGGGACCCTCCGAACGACGATCGGACAGCCGCGCGGTGTCCTCACTGCGCGGCTGTCCGTGTCGTCGACGGATACCGGTGCGCGCGGACGTCTTCGGCCGAGGACGCACCGCGAACTGCGCGGGTGACCCGACGGCACGGCGGGTGCGGTGGTGGGGCAGACTGAACACGTGACTGCAGACGATTCCGTCCTCTCGGCCAAGGGCCGCGGCCTCCCCGTCATGAGCGAAGCCGTGTCCGTCCCCACCGCGCACGAACCGGACGCCAAGGGACATTTCGGGGTCTTCGGTGGCCGCTACCTTCCCGAGGCGCTCATGGCCGTCATCGAAGAGGTCACCGCCGCCTACGAGAAGGAACGCACCGACCCCGGTTTCCTCGCCGAGCTCGATCGTCTCCAGCGCGACTACACCGGCCGGCCGTCACCGGTCTACGAGGCCACCCGGCTCAGCGAACACGCCGGCGGTGCGCGCCTGCTCCTCAAGCGCGAAGACCTCAACCACACCGGCTCCCACAAGATCAACAATGTGCTGGGGCAGGCCCTGCTCGCCAAGCGCATGGGCAAGACCCGCGTCATCGCCGAGACCGGCGCCGGTCAGCACGGCGTCGCCACCGCGACCGCGTGTGCCCTGCTCGGCCTCGAATGCCTCGTCTACATGGGTGAGGTCGACACCCAGCGGCAGGCCCTGAACGTGGCGCGCATGCGCCTGCTCGGTGCCGAGGTCATCGCCGCCAAGACCGGTTCGCGCACCCTCAAGGACGCCATCAACGAGGCGATGCGCGACTGGGTCACCAACGCCGACAACACCTACTACTGCTTCGGCACCGCCGCCGGGCCGCATCCGTTCCCGGCGATGGTCCGCGACTTCCAGCGCATCATCGGGCTCGAGGCGCGCGCCCAGGTGCAGGCCCACACCGGTCGCCTGCCCGACGCGGTCGTCGCCTGCGTCGGTGGTGGTTCCAACGCCATCGGCATCTTCCACCCGTTCATCGACGACCCGTCCGTCAAGCTCGTCGGCATCGAGGCCGGTGGCGACGGCGTCGAAACCGGACGGCACGCCGCGACCATCGGCGGCGGCACGCACGGCGCCCTGCACGGCGCGTACTCGTACCTGCTGCAGGACGAGGACGGCCAGACCATCGAATCGCACTCGATCTCCGCGGGTCTCGACTATCCCGGTGTGGGACCGGAACATTCGTGGCTTGCCGACACCGGCCGTGCCGAATACCGGTCGGCCACCGACACCGAGGCGATGGACGCGTTCAAGCTGCTGAGCCGCACCGAGGGCATCATCCCCGCCATCGAATCGGCCCACGCCGTCGCCGGGGCGCTGAAACTCGGTCGCGAACTCGGCGAGGGAGCGATCATCCTGGTGAACATCTCGGGCCGCGGCGACAAGGACGTCGACACCGCCGCCAAGTGGTTCGGCTACCTGCCCTCCGACAGCACCGACACCGAAGGAGCCGCGCAGTGAGCGCACCGCACGAACGCCTCTCCGCCATCTTCGCGACCTGCCGCGCCGAGAAGCGCGCCGCGCTCGTCGGGTACCTGCCGATCGGCTACCCCACGGTCGAGAAGTCCATCGAGGCCGTCACCGCGCTCGTGGAGGGCGGCTGCGACCTCGTCGAGGTCGGCATCCCCTACAGCGATCCCGTCATGGACGGCACCACCATCCAGAACGCCGCCACCGAGGCGCTCGCCGCCGGGGTCCGGGTGCGGGACGTGTTCCCGGCGGTCAAGGCGGTCACCGACGCCGGTGGCGCCGCCGTCGTCATGACCTACTGGAACATCGTCCTCAAGTACGGCGTCGAGAACTTCGCGCGCGACCTCGCCGCCGCGGGCGGGCTCGGCATCATCACCCCGGACCTGATCCCCGACGAGGCCGCCGACTGGATCGCCGCGTCCGACAAGTACGGGCTCGGCCGCATCTTCCTGGTCGCCCCGTCGTCGACCAACGAGCGGCTCGCGATGACCCTCGACAACTGCCGCGGGTTCGTCTACGCGACGTCGACGATGGGCGTCACCGGTGCCCGCGACAACGTCGACAACCGCGCACCGGAGCTCGTCGCGCGGGTGCGGGCCCACTCCGACATCCCGGTCGGGGTCGGTCTCGGTGTCCGCAACGGCGCCCAGGCCGCGGAGATCGCCGGATACGCCGACGGCGTCATCGTCGGTTCCGCGCTCGTCACCGCCGCGGGTCAGGGCCGCGACGCGCTGCTCGAGCTGACACGCGATCTCGCGAAGGGAGTGCGCTCGGCTACCGTGGCACCGTGACCGACACGACCACGTTCCTCGCCTATCTTCCCTCGCCGCCACAGGGCGTCTGGTATCTCGGGCCGGTGGCCCTGCGTGCCTACGCCCTGTGCATCATCGTCGGCATCGTCGTCGCGATCGTGTGGGGCGACCGGCGCTGGGTTGCGCGCGGTGGTGAGAAGGGCACCGTCCTCGACATCGCGGTGTGGGCGGTGCCGTTCGGCCTGATCGGCGGCCGGCTCTACCACGTCGCCACCGACTGGCAGAAGTACTTCGGCGACGGTGCCGATCCGATCGATGCCCTGAAGATCTGGGAAGGCGGCCTCGGGATTTGGGGCGCCGTCGCGTTCGGTGCGGTCGGCGCCTGGATCGGCTGCCGTCGCCGTGGAATCCCGCTGCCCGCGTTCGGGGACGCCCTGGCGCCCGCGATCCTGCTCGCCCAGGCCATCGGCCGGCTCGGCAACTGGTTCAACCAGGAACTGTACGGTCGCGAGACGACGCTTCCGTGGGGCCTCGAGATCTACGAACGCCGCAACGACGCCGGTCAGGTGTCGCCCGGCCTGATCGACGGTGTCTCCACCGGGCAGGTGGCCTCGGTGGTGCACCCCACGTTCCTGTACGAACTGCTGTGGAACGTGCTGATCGTCGTGCTGCTCGTCGTGGTGGACCGCCGCTTCCGGATCGGGCACGGCCGGCTGTTCGCCCTCTACGTCGCCGGATACTGCCTGGGCCGGTTCTGGATCGAACTGATGCGCACCGACGCCGCCACCCAGATCGCGGGCATCCGCATCAACTCCTTCACCTCCGGCATCGTGTTCGCGCTCGCGGTCGCGTACTTCGTCTTCGCCCGCAAGGGCCGGGAGGCTCCCGAAGAGCTGAAGTCGACCCGTGGCCGGACCCCGGACTCCGAGGGCGGGACCGACGGTGCGGTGACCGCCGGTAACAGCGCGGTCCGGAAGGGCGATGAGGACCCGCGGGGGGCCGACGACAAGGCAGTCGACGACAAGGCAGTCGACGACAAGACGGCCGACGACGAGACGGCCGACGACAGGGCAGCGGACGACAAGTCGACCGAGAAGCCGGTCGAGGAGGCCGGCGGGTCGAAGAAGGCGGACCGCTGACCCCCTGCCTGACCGAACCCGGGAGCGAGTCGCCGGTAAGGTCTGACACATACATCGACCACGAGGGGGATCACCAGTGACAACACCGGATCCGGCTGCTTCCGACCCGAATTCGGGCCGCCCGATCGATTTCGGCAAGAAGGAATCCGGCCCTGCGGACGCGCAGTCGAACCCGAACTTCGGACCCGGGTTCGACTACGACGCGACCGCGCAGGCATCTCTCTCGGAGCCGCCGCCGACCTCCGAGTCCACGGCAGCGTCCCCGGGCACCGCCGGTCCGGGCTGGGATACCTACTCGGGCATCGGCAACGGTCCGGGCTGGGGCACCACGCCCAGCTACCCGCCGCCGTCCGACTACTCGTCGGCACCGCAGCAGCCCGGCGGTTCGGCCGGTCCCGTCTACGGCACCCCGAACCCGCAGTACCCGATGGGTGACCAGGCCGGTTACGGCGCACCGGGCGGATTCGGGGGACAGAACCCGCCTCCGCCGTCGCCGCAGCCCTACGGTGCCGCGCCCGGCTATGGTGCCGCGCCCGGTTACGGTGCGGCCCCCGGCTACGGCCCGGTTCCGGGTGGAACGCCCGGCTACGGCTTCGCCGACCCCTCGGCGCCGTACGGTCGTGATCCGCTCACCGGCGAGCCGTACTCGGACAAGTCGCGGATGACCGCGGGTCTGCTCGAGATCCTCCTCGGCGCATTCGGCGCCGGCCGGTTCTATCTCAACCAGCCGGGCCTGGCGATCGCGCAGATCGCGGTGGTGTGGCTGACCTGCGGGCTCGGTGGCATCTGGCCGTTGATCGACGGCATCATGATGCTCACCGGCAAGGTTCGGGACGAGCACAACCGGCCGCTGCAGCCCTGATCGAAGTACCCGAACAAGGCACGTCTTCTCGCGGAGGGCCCGGCTGCGCATGCTCGCGCAGCCGGGCCCTCCGCGCGTAAACTGACGCCCACGGGCCACGATCCCCGGCATTCCCGGGCGGAGCCGATCGGCCCATCCCCGCCGCTGCACCGCCCGTTGTGGCGACCCCCCCGGGGGCCGCCGCCCCGACGCGCGACGCGTCACCCCCGCACCGTCCGCCCCGGTGGAGGTGACAGCAGTGCTGTACTCCGCGATTCCCGCCGCCCGCGGTCTGTACGACCCGGCGCTGGAATCGGACTCGTGTGGGGTCGCCGCGATCGTCGACATCCAGGGCCGCGCCGGTCACGACATCGTCGTCGACGCGATCCGCGCGCTGCAGAACCTCGCGCATCGCGGGGCGTGCGGGCGCGAACCGGCCACCGGAGACGGCGCAGGCATCACCCTCGCGGTCCCCGCGGCGCTGTTCGACGCGGTCACCGACTTTCCGCTGCCGCCGCCCGGCCGATACGCCACCGGCCTGTGCTTCCTGCCCCGCGATCCGGACGACCGGGCGCGCGCCCGCCGTCGCATCGAGAATCTCGCCGCTGCCGAACACCTGGAGGTCCTCGGCTGGCGTCCGATGCCGGTCGAACCCGAACGCGCCGGGATCGGCGTCACCGCGGACGGGTGCCGCCCGCACATCGACCAGTTGTTCGTCGCCGCGCCGGCCGCCGCGGGGGTCCGGCCGGGCGGACTCGACCTCGATCGGCTCGTCTACCCGCTGCGTCGCCGCGCCGAGCGGCCCGGACCCGACGATGCGCCGGCGGTGTACTTCCCGTCGCTGTCCGCGCGCACGATCGTCTACAAGGGGATGCTCACCGCCGAGCAACTTGCACACTTCTACCCGGATCTGCGTGATCCGCGCTGCGTCAGCGCGATCGCACTGGTGCACAGCCGCTACTCGACCAACACGTTCCCGTCGTGGACGCTCGCGCAGCCGTTCCGGTACAGCGCGCACAACGGCGAGATCAACACCATCCGTGGCAACCGGAACCGGATGCGGGCCCGCGAGCCGGCGCTGCGCACCCCGCGGATCGCGGGCGACCTCACTCGGCTCTTCCCGATCTGCAGCCCGGGCGGGTCGGACTCGGCGACGCTCGACGAGGTGCTCGAGCTACTGCACCTGTCGGGCCGGTCGCTGCCGCACGCGGTGACCATGATGATTCCGCCCGCGTGGGAGAACGATCCCACGCTCGACGCCCGGCGCCGCGGATTCCACCGGTTCCACGCGGCGCTGCTCGAGGCCTGGGACGGGCCGGCGTGCCTGCCGTTCACCGACGGCCGCGTCTTCGGCGCGGTTCTCGACCGCAACGGGCTCAGGCCGGGCCGCTGGTGGCGCACCCTCGACGACCGGGTCGTCTTCGGCAGCGAATCCGGGGTGCTGGATCTGCCACCCGACCAGATCGTCGAGAAGGGCCGGCTGGAACCGGGCCGGATGTTCCTCGTCGACACCGGCGCCGGGCGCGTCGTGCCGTCCGACGAGCTCCTGGCCGGGCTCGCCCGCACCCACCCCTACCGGCACTGGCTCCGCGCCGGCCAGGTCGCCCTCGCCGACCTGCCGCGCCCGGATGCCCGCCCCCGCACGTGCACCGCGACCCCGCAGGCCCACCGGTTGTTCGGGTACACCCGCGAGGACCTCGACGTGCTGCTCGCCCCGATGGCCGGCACCGGCCGAGAACCCCTGGGCTCGATGGGCAACGACACCCCACCCGCGGTGCTGTCCCCGCGACCGCGCCTGCTCTACGACTACGTCACCGAGATGTTCGCGCAGGTCACCAACCCGCCGTTGGATTCGATCCGCGAACGCATCGTCACCACCACCGCCGTCGCCGTCGGACCCGAGGACAACCTGCTCGCCTGTTCGCCGGAAGCGTGCCGCCGCCTGCTGCTGCCCGGCCCGGTGCTCACCGCCGACGAACTCGACACGGTCCGCACCCTCACCGCGGACGGACCGCACCCGGCGCTCGCGACACGGGTGCTGCCGGCCCTCTTCTCCGCCGACGGACCGTCGGGTGACGCCCTGGCCGCCGGTCTCACCGCCCTGTGCCGGGCCGCGGACGACGCCGTCGACTCCGGGTTCGGGTTGCTCGTCGTCACCGACCGCGGCGCCGGACCGGACTCGGTTCCGATCCCGTCGCTGCTCGCGGTCTCCGCGGTGCACCACCACCTGATCCGGACCGGTCGCCGGACCCGCGTGGGCCTGCTCGTCGAAACCGGCGACGCCCGCGAGGTGCACCACGTCGCCGCCCTGCTCGGTTTCGGAGCCTCCGCGGTGTGCCCGTACCTGGCGTTCGACACCGTCCGGGCGCTCGCCGTCGCTGCCGGTGACGATCCGGACACCGCGGCCTCCAACTATCGGCACGCGCTGGTCGCGGGGGTGCTCGAGGTGATGTCGAAGATGGGTATCTCCGTGCTCGGCTCGTACGTCGGGGCACAGACCTTCGAGGCGGTCGGGCTGGGCCGCGACGTGATCGACACGTACCTGCCCGGTACCGCCTCGCGGATCGGCGGAGCCTCGCTGAGCGACCTTGCCGACGACGCACGCGCACGGCACTCCGCCGCCTATGGCGAATCCGACTCGGGCACAGAGGAACTCGATAGCGGCGGGGTCTACCGCTATCGCCGCGACGGTGAGCCGCACCTGTTCACGCCCGAGACGGTGTTCCTGCTGCAACACGCCACCCGCAGCGGCCGGGCCGACATCTTCGCCCGCTACAGCGACGAGGTCGACCGGCTCGCCGCGGCCGGGGGCGCCCTGCGCGGACTGCTGGGCTTCCGCACCGGTGTGCACCCGCCGATCCCCGTCGAGCAGGTCGAACCCGCGGAACGGATCCTCACCCGATTCGCCACCGGCGCAATGAGCTACGGATCGATTTCAGCCGAGGCGCACACGGCCCTCGCGGTCGCGATGAACCGGATCGGGGGACGTTCGAACTCCGGGGAGGGTGGGGAGGACCCCGATCGGCTCGGGGATCCGCTGCGCCGCAGCGCGGTCAAGCAGATCGCCAGCGGACGCTTCGGGGTCACCGCGGAGTACCTCGCCGACGCCACCGACCTGCAGATCAAGATGGCACAGGGAGCGAAACCCGGTGAGGGAGGGCAACTTCCCGGCGGGAAGGTGTATCCGTGGATCGCCCGCACCCGGCACAGCACCCCCGGGGTCGGCCTCATCTCGCCCCCACCGCACCACGACATCTACTCGATCGAGGATCTCGCCCAGCTCATCCACGACCTGCGCTGCGCCAACCCGCGGGCCCGCATCCACGTCAAACTCGTCAGCGGCGTCGGGGTCGGCATCGTCGCGGCCGGCGTCGCGAAGGGGCACGCCGACGTGGTGCTGATCTCCGGACAGGACGGCGGCACCGGCGCGGCGCTGCTCACCGCGCTCGCGCACTCCGGCACCCCGTGGGAGATCGGGCTGGCCGAAACCCAGCAGACCCTCGTGCTCGGCGGCCTGCGCGACCGCATCACCGTCCAATGCGACGGCGGGCTGCGCACCGGCCGCGACGTGCTCGTCGCCGCGCTGCTCGGTGCCGAGGAATACGGCTTCGCGACCGCGCCGCTCGTCGTGCTCGGTTGCATCCTCATGCGGGTCTGCCACCTCGACACCTGCCCCGTCGGAATCGCCACCCAGAACCCGGAGCTGCGCGAAAAGTTCACCGGCCGCGCCGAATTCGTCGAACAGTTCTTCCGTTTCGTGGCCGAGGACGTGCGCCGCCGCCTCGCCGAACTCGGGTTGCGCAGCCTCGACGATGCGATCGGCCGCGTCGATCTGCTCGAACCCGCCACCGCTGTCGCGCACTGGCGTGCCGCCGGA
>NZ_JBMBTE010000164.1:0-9151 GCF_048897285.1 Rhodococcus sp. O3 | reverse complement strand
GGATCGTCCCTCAATCCACATACGTCGCGGTCGGCGGTGCCGGTGTCGGCCCGAGGACGGTGAGCCACCTGTCGTACAACTCTGCCCAGGTGCCGTCGCGGCGGATTCGTTCGAGTGTGCCGTTCACGAACCGCACGAGATCGTCGTTGCCCAGGGTGATGCCGATACCGTACGGCTCCACACCCATCGAGCCGCCGACGATCTCGAGATTGGGATCCTGGGATGCGAGACCGGCGAGGATGGTGTCGTCGGTGCTCACGGCCTCGACCTGCCCCTGCTGCAGCACGACGAGACAGTCCGCCCACGCCGGCACGGTCAGGATCGACGCCGACGGCTGCACCTGCTGCATGCGGGTCAGCGAGGTGGTTCCGCGCACGATGCAGACCCGCCGACCCGCGAGGTCTGCGGCATTGCGGATGTCCGATCCCTTGACCACCAGAACACGCTGCTGGGCCAGGAAGTAGGTCGACGAGAAGGTGACGCGTTCACGGCGGGCGCACGTGATCGACATGGTCTTGGCGACGATGTCGACGGTGGAATTCTGCAGCGCCTGCTCACGGTCGGCGGAGTTGAGGATCCTGTAGTCGATCAGGTCGGGATCCCCCAGCAGGTCGCGCGCGATCTCCCGGGCGATGTCGACGTCGAAACCGGCGATGCGGCCGGTGGCCGGATCGCGGAAGCTCATCAGGTTGCTGCCGGTGTCGAGACCCACCACCAGCCGGCCGCGGGCGCGGATCGCGTCGAGCGTCGGTCCGGTCCTCGCGCCGTCGGGCCGCAGGCTCGCGGTCGGATCCCCGCAGTCGGGCATTTCCGGTTGCGTGGTGGGGGAGGGCGCCAAGGTGGCGCGTTCGGGCAGCGGCACCTCGCTGTAGGGGACCTCGACCCGGGGCAGCGGGGACACCGGTGTCGACGCGCACCCGGCGACGGCGACGGCACTGCACAGTGCCGCCACCATCAGCGCCACCCGGCTCCTCACTGGTACTCCCGCAGTCGAGGCCACAATCCGATGGTGACACCGATCAGCGACACCACGGTGAGCGCCACCGCGGCAGGTGCCAGTGCGGACAAGAGCTGGGAGGCGCGGTCCTCGTTGGAACGCAGCTCGGAGCGCGCCGCCTCGATGCCTTCGGCCAGGGCGTCGTCGAGGGCGGCGAACTGGGCCGCCGCTTCGTTCGGACCCGGACCGACCGCCAGGACCGCCGCCGCGGTGTAGTCACCGCGCTGCAGGGCGGCCACCGTGCGTTCGTGCGATTCCATCCATTCGTTGCGGGCGGCGATCGCACGGGCGACGGCCTCGTCGGTGACAGCGTCTCCACCCCGGTGGGATTGCAGTAGCTCGCCGAGCCGGGTCATGGACTGTCGGAACGCGGCATCGTATTCGCCGGTGCTGTCCCGCCGGGCCAACAGCAGCGTCTCGGCGGTGCGGGACTGCTGGGCGGCGATACGGGCCGCGGCGACCGTCCCGAGCGGCTCGGCGCCGTCACTGATGGCGCGTTGCGTCGCACTCGACGACACCAGCCCCGCGACGAGCAGCCACACCAGCAGCAGACCGGTCGAGGCGATCGCCAGAAGCACCCCTGGATTGAGGGCACGCCGGCTGATGCGGGAGATGATCAGGTGGATTCCGCCGAGCGCGGACACCGCTGCGATGAGCAACCCGATCGAGAACCACGGTGGCCGGACCGCGGCATGCTGGGTGTCCGTGACTGCACGGACACCCAGCATGTGCAGTTCCTGTGCCATCGGCAACAGCGACGTCTGCATGAGGTTCGACGCTTCGCTGAGGTACGCGGTGCCCACCGGATTACCCGAGCGATTGTTGGCCCGGGCAGTCTCGATCAGGCCCGTGTACACGGTCAGCCGCCCGGAGATCCCCGACAGCAGGCGGGCACTGTCCGGGTCGTCACCGGCGCCGACGGCCGCCGCGACCAGCTGCGCCGATGCCTCCGCCATGGCCTGCTCGTACCGCTCACGGACGGCTTTCGGTTCGATGCCGCCGGAGATGAACCCGGTGACCGCCGCCGCGTCGGCGACGGACAACGCGCTGTAGAGATCCTGTGACGCGTCCGCCAGAGGCTCGATCGTCGACAGCAGATGATCGTGCGTGGCCTTGCGGCTGCTCACCGTCTGGGTCGCGACGAACCCCGAGATCGCCACCAGGATCGACACGAGCGCCCCGAGCACGATGAGCTTGGCGGGTGTCGAGCGCAGCACGGCACCCAGATCGTCGGGCACCTCCGGGCCGCTCGACCGTCCCTGCTCGAACACCCGGGCGGTCCGTGTCTCGGGGGGCCGTTGCTCGGCGTGGTCGACGCCGGGGTCGATCGTGGGGTGCAGGCGAGGGTCCACCAATCGCCCCTTTCGGTGTTGCACAGTCCTTGGCGAGCATATAAGCAGTACGAACAGGAATGCGCTGCGCGAGTGCGTCGGAACAGGGGTTCGACAGCCCGCGGCGGCCGGCAGGGAGGACGGACACGATGCGCGGTGACGGTGACGGATGGGCCGTCGGCCCCGACGGCGATCGCCGATGGGGCAAGCACGGTGCGGCCGGCCTGTTGTTGCGTGCGCCTCTGCCCGACGGCCGACCCGCGGTGCTGCTGCAACACCGCGCTGCGTGGAGCCACCAGGGCGGAACCTGGGCGCTGCCGGGCGGCGCCCGCGACAGCCACGAAAGCACCGTCGACGCCGCGGTACGCGAAGCGCACGAGGAGACCGGCATCGACGTGACGGCCGTCGCGGTCCGAACCGAGCGCGTCACCGCCGGTCTCGTCGGCGGCTGGACGTACACCACCGTCGTCGCCGATACCGGGATCCCGCTGGCCACCGTCCCGAACGGCGAGAGCACCGAACTGCGATGGGTGCCGGAGGTCGAGGTCGAGGCGATGGCGCTGCACTCGGGGTTCGCCGCGGCCTGGCCGGCGCTGCGCACCCGCGTGGTCCGGGTCCTGCTCGACACCGCGAACGTGCTCGGCTCCCGCCCGACCGGCTGGTGGCGCGACCGGCCGGGAGCGACCGGGGCGCTGCTGAACGAGCTGGCGGCGGTGCTGCCCCGGACTCTCGAACTGCCCGACGGCGGGTTCGGCTGGGTGACGCAGATCGAGGCCGTGCTCGAAGGACAGGCCCGGGAAGCGATCGTCGAGGACGCCCGCATCCCGGTGCACACCGCCACCGGAAGCGGCGACGACGAACTGGCCCGCCTCGCCGGGGCGACCGCCACCCTCACGTCGGAGGTGACGGTGGTCGTGACCGCCGACCGCGGGCTACGGCAGCGCCTGCCCGATACGGTGATCGCGTTGTCGCCGACGACCGTCCTCGACTGGTTATAGGGCATGTCTCCCAATCCCCATTTCGGCGCACCCGTCGCCCAATCGCCAGGTGCATCCGAGAAGGATCAGGAGACACGCCCTAGACGATTCACGCAGGTAGACCGGCCTTCAGCGCAGCGGCCGCGGCACGCGGATCGGCGGCCTTCGTGATCGCCCGAACCACCGCGACACGGGTGGCTCCGGCGGCGACGACCTCGGGCAGCCGCTCGAGGTCGATCCCGCCGATCGCGAACCACGGACGGGTCGGATGCGACTGCGCGACCTCCCGGATGACCTCCAGACCCGCCGCGGTGCGGCCCGGCTTGGTCGGGGTGTCCCACACCGGGCCGGACGCGAAGTAGTCGACACCCTCCTCGATCTCGGCGAGGGCCGCCTGCGCGCGGCTGCCCGTGGATCGGCCGATGACGATGTCCGGACCCAGGATGTTGCGGGCGTGCGCGACCGGCAGATCACCCTGACCCAGATGCAGGATGTCCGCGCCCGCGGCCAGCGCGATGTCGGCGCGGTCGTTGACGGCGAGCAGCGCGCCGTGGCGCCGGCACGCGTCGGCGAGGATCTCGAGCGCGGCCAGTTCGTCGCGGGCCTCGAGGCGGCCGAACTTCTTCTCGCCCGCCGAGTCCTTGTCGCGCAACTGGATGATGTCGACTCCGCCGGCGAGCGCTTCCTCCGCGAATCGAGCCAGGTCGCCGGTGTCCCGGCGGGCGTCGGTGCACAGGTACAGACGCGCGTCCGCGAGCCGTTCCCGAGGTGAAGGATGGTTGCCACGATAGGAAGTCACAGCCCAGACGGTAACCTCTGAGGGAGAGATGACAACACGGGAGTCCCGGGGAACGCGGGGCTGAGAGGGGGCCTGCCGGCCCCGACCGTTATGACCTGACCCGGATCATGCCGGCGCAGGGAGTGAGGTGGACGCAGGATGGGAACGGTAGCCGTCGTCGGTGGCGGCGTCATCGGGTTGTCGATCGCGTGGCGCGCGGCAAACGCCGGCTGGGACGTGACGGTGCACGACCCGACACCCGGAGCGGGCGCATCCTGGGTCGCAGGTGGCATGCTCGCGCCGCTGTCGGAGGGCTGGCCCGGCGAGGAACACGTCCTGGGACTGGGGGCGGCATCACTCGCGCGCTGGCCGGAGTTCGGGGACCGGTTGCAGCGCGCGACCGGGTGTGACCTGTTCACCTCGAATGGGTCGCTGACCGTCGCGCTGGATGCCGCCGATGCCGCCGACCTGCGCACCGTCGCGGAATGGGTGCAGGCGCAGGGCCACGAGATGCGGGTGCTCACCCGCGCGGAGATCCGGGAGCTCGAGCCGTCGCTCGGCCCGCGGATCCGCCTCGGGTTGCTCGCGCCGACGGAACTGGCCGTCGACAACAGGATCCTCGTCGACGCCCTGCACCGCGCCTGTGTCGAGGCCGGGGTGCGGTTCGTCGCCACCGCGGTCGATTCGCTCGACGCACTGCCCGCGGACCGGGTGGTGCTCGCGGCGGGTTCGGCGTCGGCCCGGTTGTGGCCGGGCCTTCCGGTGCGGCCCGTCAAAGGCGAGATCCTGAGGTTGCGGGCCCGGCCCGGTGTCACCCCCGCCCCGAGGCGCACCATCCGCGGCAGTGTGCACGGCCGGCCGGCGTATCTGGTGCCGCGCGGCGACGGTCTCGTCGTCGGCGCCACCCAGTACGAGGCCGACGACACGCAGGTGACGGTCGCCGGGGTGCGGGACCTCATCGCCGATGCGGAAGCGCTGCTGCCCGCGATCGGCGAGTACGAGCTGTACGAGGCGACGGCGGGCCTGCGGCCGATGAGCCCGGACAACCTGCCGCTGATCGGGCGGCTGTCCGAACGGGTCGTCGCCGCGACCGGGCACGGACGCAACGGTGTCCTGTTCACCCCGATCACCGCGGACGCCGTGCTCGCCGAACTTGCCGACGATCCGCTCGCCGAAGCGAAAAACGCCGATCCGCAAAGATTTTCGAAGGAAGGGCTGTGATGACGAACCCGATCTCGGTGGGGATCACCGTCAACGGTGAGGACCACTACTTCGCCGAGGCGCCGACGGTCGCCGAACTGCTGGCGCAGCTGGGGTTGCCGGAGAAGGGCATCGCGATCGCCGTCGACGGCGCGGTGTTCCCGCGCGGACGGTGGTCCGAGCCGGTCGGAAAGGGCTGGCAGATCGAGATTCTCACGGCGGTCCAGGGTGGCTGAGCTCCGTGACCCGGCACACGACCTGCCGCAGCTGACCATCGCCGGACGCACCTTCGCGTCGCGGTTGATCACCGGCACCGGCGGCGCCGCGAATCTCGCGGTGCTCGAGGAAGCGCTCGTCGCATCCGGTACCGAACTGACCACCGTCGCCATGCGCCGCGTCGACGCCGCCTCCGGGACCGGGGTGCTCGACCTGCTGCGCCGCCTCGACATCACCCCGCTTCCGAACACCGCGGGCTGTCGCGGCGCGAAGGAAGCGGTGCTCACCGCGCAACTGGGCCGCGAGGCCCTCGAAACGGACTGGGTCAAGCTCGAGGTCATCGCAGACGAACGCACCCTGCTGCCCGACGCCATCGAATTGGTCTCGGCGGCAGAGCAACTCGTCGACGACGGGTTCGTGGTGCTGCCGTACACGACGGACGATCCGGTCCTCGCGAAACGCCTCGAGGACGTCGGATGTGCGGCGGTGATGCCGCTCGGCTCGCCGATCGGCACCGGCCTGGGCATCGCCAACCCGCACCACATCGAGATGATCGTCGAAGCCGCCGGTATCCCGGTGGTGCTCGACGCGGGAATCGGCACCGCGTCCGACGCTGCCCTCGCGATGGAACTGGGTTGCGACGCGGTGCTGCTCGCGACCGCGGTGACCCGGGCGAAGGACCCGGCGCTGATGGCGTCGGCGATGCGGCACGCCGTCGAAGCGGGTTTCCGGGCCCGGCACGCCGGACGGATCCCGAAGAGGTTCTGGGCGCAGGCGTCCTCGCCGCTCGAACCCTAGCGCCTGTGTCGGATCCGGCGGCTGCTCGTCGGGCGTGTCCCTGCACATTCCGGATGGATCGGGCAGGGTAGGGGTCATGATCGAAGTGACGGGACTGACCAAGACCTTCGGATCGACGACGGCAGTGGACGACGTGACGTTCACGGTCCGGCCCGGCATCGTCACCGGCTTCCTCGGTCCGAACGGTGCCGGCAAGACCACGACGATGCGGCTGATCCTCGGTCTCGACCGGCCCACTGCCGGCACCGCCCTGATCGGCGGGCGACCCTACCGGGAGTTGCAGCGTCCGCTGCGCACCGTCGGGGCGCTGCTCGACGCGAAGTGGGTGCATCCGAACCGGTCCGCCCGCGCGCACCTGCGGTGGATGGCCGCGTCGAACGGGCTGCCCGCGTCGCGAGTCGAGGAAGTACTGCGCCAGGTGGGCCTGACCGAGGTCGCGAACAAACGCGCGGGTGGTTTCTCGCTCGGCATGTCACAGCGTCTCGGTCTGGCCGGGGCCCTGCTCGGCGATCCGCAGGTGCTGTTGTTCGACGAACCGGTCAACGGGCTCGATCCCGAGGGGATCGTGTGGATCAGGCGGTTCATGCAGGCACTCGCAGCCGAGGGCCGGACCGTTCTGGTGTCGAGTCATCTGTTGTCGGAGATGGCGCAGACCGCCGATCATCTGCTGGTGATCGGGCGGGGCCGGCTCATCGCCGACACCTCCGTCGACGCATTCGTCGCGCAGGCCTCCGAAGCGGTGGTGCGGGTGCGCAGCCCCCAGCTCGACGTCCTGCGTGCCGCGCTCGCCGAGCGCGGGCACGCCGTCCACGACGACGACGGTGCGCTCGTGGTCACCGGGGCAACCGCGGCGGAGGTCGGCGAGCTCGCGGCCGCCCGGTCGGTGGTGCTGCACGAACTCGCCGGGCAGCAGGCCTCGCTGGAGGAGGCATTCATGAAGATGACCGGTGGCGACGTGCAGTTCCACGGTACCGGTGCCGATTCCGTGATGAAGGGTGGCCTGTGATGAGCCTGGCGATCGATACGTTGCGAGCCGAACGCATCAAGCTGACGTCGGTGCAGTCGCCGTTCTGGTGCACGGTGGTGATCGTCGCGCTCGGTCTGGGCCTGGCCGCGATCCTCGGTGCGGCGGCGAAGGCGTCGATGTCCGCGGACGACGAAACGGTCCGCTTCTATCCCACCGTCGACGTCGCCGTCAGCGGTGTCACCGGTTTCGGTGTGCTGGTGTTGATGATTCTCGCGGCGCTGTCGGTGACCAGCGAATACCGGTTCGGGGTGATCCGCTCCACGTTTCAGGCACTGCCGAACCGCAGTGTCGTCCTCGCCGTCAAGGCGCTGCTGATCGGTGTGCTCGGGGGGATTCTGACCGGGGTGCTCGCGTTGGCCGCGGTCTATCTGACGAAGGCGCTCGCCGGGTCGGAAGCCGGGCGGGACCTTGTGCTCGAGGGGTCGACCTGGCGGACGATCTACGGCACCGCGTTGTACGCGCTGCTCGCGTCGATCCTGGCGGTGGGGGTGGGTGCCCTGCTGCGTCAGTCCGCCGGCACCATCGCGATCCTGCTGTTGTGGCCGATGCTCATCGAATCGCTGTTCGGACTGTTCGGGTCGTTCGGCCGGAAAGTGCAGCCGTTCCTGCCGTTCGCGAACATCAACTACTTCCTGGGCACCGACCAGGGCATCGATTTCCATTGGGGCCCGTGGGGTGCGTTGCTGTACTTCGCGGTCTTCGTGCTGGTGGTGTTCGGCGCTGCCGTGGCGGTCGTGAACCGGCGCGACGCCTGAGTCGGTTCGCTCGGACCCCGGTGGGCCGGGGTCCGAGCGGATCCGTTCCGGCGGTTACGACTGCGGGGTCGTGAGGGCCGCGATCGTCGTCGCGTACATCGTCGACTTGATGGCTCCGAGCGTGCCGGGGTCCTTGCCGACCAGCGGCGCGACCGTGCCCACGGCCGAGGTCACCAGGGCGGATTCCTCGGCGGTGGCGTCGACGATGCCGGCGGCGAGCGCGTCGGGTCCACCGAACCGTCGTCCGGTGGTCATCGCCGCGGTCGCGGTGCGCGGGGTGGTCTTGGCCTGCACTAGCGCGGCCATCCCGGGCGTGAACGGGATCCGGATGTCGACCTCGGGCAGGCAGAAGAAGCCGCGGTCGGTGCGCATCACCCGGAAGTCGTGGGCCAGCGCGAGCATCGCGCCGGCACCGAACGCGTGCCCGTTGATCGCCGCGATCGTCGGGACCGGAAGGGTGAGGACCCGCGCGAACAGTCCGTGCACCCGGTCGACGTACCACTGGGCCTTCTCGCCGTTCGCCGAGAGCCATTCCAGGTCCAGGCCGTTGGAGTAGAACTTTCCGTTCGCGACGGTCACCAGCGCGGTGGGTTCTCCGGCTTCGATCTCGTCGAGTGCGGCATCGACGCGGTCGAGCCAGTCGGGGGAGAAGCGGTTCTCGTCGTCGCCGAGGTTCAGGACGGTGACGGTGTCGTGACGGGTCGTGGTGACGGTCATGGTCTGCCTTTCGGGGAGGGGGGTTCGGGGCCGAGTGCCAGCACCGCGCGGACCGCGGCGGCGAGTCGGCGACGAGCGATCGGGTCGCGATATCTGTTGGTGTGCAACAGGAGTCCGGTGGGCAGGGCGACGATGCAGGAGTGCACGACGTCGACGGCGGCGCCGTCGCGCCGATTCCACAGTGCCGTCGCCAGTTCCGCCATCAGCTCACCGAGTTCGTGGTCGAGGCGGAACAGGTCGCGGGCCAGGTCCTCGGGTAGGGAGGCTCCGAGCAGGTCGGTGCGGCGCACGGTCAGCACCAGTCGCGCCGACGTCGGGTGGCGTTCGGCGAAGACAGCGGGTGCGTCGGCGGCGG
>NZ_JBMBTE010000163.1:0-9187 GCF_048897285.1 Rhodococcus sp. O3 | reverse complement strand
CTCATGATCGGCCCTGCCACCTCCGGCGACCACCCGCGTCGCTGCGCTGACCCCGTGCCCGAGGGCGCCCGTCCGGCCTCCGGCGCCCCGGCGCAGGCACCGGGTGGTCCGCTGCCGACGCTGTGCGGGCGGCCCGTCGCGACCGACCGGGCGCTGGTGATGGCCATCGTCAACCGGACTCCCGACTCGTTCTACGACCGTGGTGCCACGTTCACCGACGAGGCGGCCCTGGCCGCGGTCGACCGTGCCGTCGCCGAGGGCGCCGACCTCATCGACATCGGCGGGGTCAAGGCAGGACCGGGCGAGGTGGTCGACAACGCGGAGGAGACCCGGCGCGTGGTGCCGTTCGTCGCCGCGATCCGGGCGCGCTACCCCGAGGTGATCATCAGCGTCGACACGTGGCGCTCGGACGTGGCGCGGCGCGCGGTCGCCGAGGGTGCGGACCTGATCAACGACACCTGGGCGGGCGCCGATCCGGACCTGGTCGCGGTCGCCGCCGAACTCGGTGCCGGCATCGTCTGCTCGCACACCGGGGGCGCGGTGCCGCGCACACGTCCGCACCGGGTGCGCTATCCCGACATCGTCGGGCAGGTGACCGCCGAGGTGGTCGCCGCGGCCGAGAACGCCGCCCGGGCCGGTGTCGCGGCGGACTCGATTCTCATCGACCCGACCCACGATTTCGGAAAAAACACCTATCACGGGCTCGAGTTGTTGCGTCGGGTGGACGTTCTCGTAAATACCGGGTGGCCGGTGCTGATGGCGCTGAGCAACAAGGACTTCGTCGGGGAGACTCTGGGAGTGGAACTCGCCGACCGGTTGGAGGGCACATTGGCAGCGACAGCACTGGCCGCCGCGGCAGGCGCGCGAATGTTCCGGGTTCACGAGGTCGCAGCGACCCGCCGGGTCGTCGACATGGTCGCTGCCATCGCGGGTACCCGCCCGCCCGCGCGCACGACCCGGGGTCTGGCATGAGCGCCCCGGTCCGCGTCGGAACGGACGCCCCGGCCCGGGGATGGGGCGAGACGAACAGCTGGGACCAACCGAGCTGGACGGTCGCCGAACTCGAGCGCGCCAAGGCCGGACGCACCGTCTCGGTGGTGCTGCCGGCGTTGAACGAGGAGAAGACCGTCGGAGCCGTCGTGGACACGATCCATCCGCTTCTCGGCGGTCTCGTCGACGAACTGATCGTGCTGGATTCGGGATCGACCGACGCCACCGCCGAACGCGCACGCGCCGCAGGGGCGCAGGTCCTGACCCGCGAGGAGGCGGTGCCGGGCATCGAACCGGTGCCCGGCAAGGGCGAGGTGCTGTGGCGGTCGCTCGCTGCCACCACCGGCGATCTGATCGTGTTCGTCGACTCCGATCTGATCAAGCCGGACCCGGCGTTCGTGCCGAAACTGCTCGGCCCGCTGCTGCTCGGTGACGGTGTCCACCTGGTCAAGGGCTACTACCGGCGGCCGCTGCGGGTGAGCGGCACCGAGGACGCGAACGGCGGCGGTCGCGTGACCGAGCTGGTGGCGCGTCCGCTGCTGGCCGCGTTGCGTCCCGAACTCACGTGCGTGCTGCAGCCGCTCGGCGGCGAGTACGCGGGGACCCGCGAACTGCTGACCGCGGTGCCGTTCGCGCCCAGCTACGGTGTCGAGATCGGTCTGCTCCTCGACACCTACGATCGGCTCGGGCTCGGCGCCATCGCGCAGGTCAACCTCGGTGTCCGCAAGCACCGGAACCGGCCGTTGTCGGATCTCGGGCTCATGAGCCGGCAGATCATCGGCACGATGCTGCGTCGCTGCGGTATCCCGGACTCCGGTGCGCCGCTGACCCAGTTCCTCGTCGACGGGGACTCGTTCGTACCGGTCGAGCGCCACGTCGAACTGACCGACCGGCCGCCGATGAACACCCTGATCGGTAGGCCCAGGAGCTGATGTCGGCGGTCCGTGCCAAGATCGGGACATGCTGACGGTTCTGCTGTACGTCGTCGTCATGGTGGTCGTCGGCGCGGCGTTGTTCGCCGCCGCGAGTGCTGTGTTCGGCCGGGGAGAGGCCCTGGCGCCGATCCCTCCGGGGACCACGGCGACCGTGCTGCCCGCTACCGACGTCACCGGCGTCGACGTGCACAACCTGCGGTTTCAGCAGGTGGTCCGGGGCTACAAGACGTCCGAGGTGGACTGGGCGCTGGACCGGCTGGCCCGGGAGATCGACGGGCTGCGGGCCCGCGTCGCCGAATACGAGCGCGCCGGGGTGCCGGTCCCCTCCGACAGCGGCGAACGGTACTTCGAAGCGGGGGAATTCGAGGCGGGGGAATTCGAGGATTTCGAGCCCACCGATACCGATACCGACGTCGACGCCGACACGGACGAGGGTGCGGCGGAGGAGTTCGCGCACCAGGGCGATGCCGACGCGGAGACCGAAGCGATCGCGACCGACGCCGTCGCCGCCCGTGCCGAGGCCGCGCGCGTCGAAGCCGCGCGGACCGAGACGGGAGAAGCCGAAACGGGAGAAGCCGAGGGCTCGGAGGCCGAACGGGGAGAGAAGCCGTGAGCGGCGACGACCGGGTGCGGTGCCCGTGGGCGGTCGACCCGCCCGGCTCCACCCTGTACCGCGACTACCACGACACCGAGTGGGGCCGGGAGCTGCACGGCCGCGACGAACTGTTCGAACGCCTCTGCCTCGAGGCGTTCCAGTCCGGGTTGTCGTGGCTGACGATCCTGCGCAAGCGGGAGGCATTCCGCGAGGCCTTCGCCGGCTTCGACGTCGACGCGGTCGCCCGATTCGGCGACACCGACGTCGACCGGCTGCTCGCCGACGCCCGAATCGTCCGGAACCGGCGCAAGATCGACGCCGCGATCGCCAACGCCCGCGCGGTGCTGGATCTGGCCGACACGGACCTCGACACGCTGCTGTGGTCGTTCGCACCACCGCGTCGCCCGGCACGGATCGCAACGCTCGCGCAGATCCCCGCCGTCACGCCCGAGTCCACCGCCATGGCCCGCGAGCTCAAGCGCCGAGGGTTCCGTTTCGTCGGCCCGACCACGGCGTATGCGCTGATGCAGGCCACCGGAATGGTCGACGACCACGTCGCGGACTGCTGGGTCCAAATGGACGCTTGACCAGAAAATGTGATGTGACCGAGGAGTCAGCTACCCGGTCCATGCCCGGATAGGGAAGAATGGGAAGGCGAGCCCGCCGATAAACTGTCCGGGCACAACGGTAACCCAGGCGCTCAGTCGTTGAGCGCAGATTTGGAGGGAGCAGAGGATGGCGGCCATGAAGCCCCGGACCGGGGACGGTCCCCTCGAAGCAACCAAAGAGGGACGAGGAATCGTCATGAGGGTTCCACTCGAGGGAGGCGGACGTCTGGTCGTCGAGCTCACGCCGGAAGAGGCTGCTGCCCTCGGTGACGAACTCAAGAGTGTTACCAGCTGATCTGTCCGATTTCGGACGATCCGGGCCCTGCGCTCCTCGATGCGCGGGGCCCGGACTCGTTCCACGACGCCATCGACCCTGAGGAGCGCCGGTGCTCGACGCGGTGACCGATCTGCTCGCGTGCCCGCAGTGCGGACTCGGCATGGACCTCGACGACTCCGCCCTGTTGTGCGAGAGCGGACACAACTTCGACGTTGCGAAACAGGGCTACGTCACGCTCCTCACCGGCGCCGCGACCCGCTTCACCGGCGACACCGCCGAGATGATCGCCGCGCGGGGTGACTTCCTCGCCGCCGGACACTACGACCCCATTCGCGACGCCGTCGCCCGGGCGTGCGCCGAGACCGCGGCCGGCGGCGACAACTCACCGGCGGCTCGCATTCTCGAAGTGGGTGCGGGCACAGGCCAGTACCTCGCCACCGTGCTCGACGCGCTGCCGGACTCGCGCGGCATCGGCCTCGACGTCTCCAAACCCGCGGTGCGCCGCATCGCCCGCAGCCATCCTCGCGTCGGTGCCGTGCTCGCCGACGTGTGGCGGCAGCTGCCGGTGCGCACCGGGTCGCTCAGTCACGTCCTGTCGATCTTCGCGCCGCGCAACGCCGAGGAGACCCATCGGGTGCTCGAACCCGGCGGGCGCCTCGTCGTCGTCACCCCGACGACCGAGCACCTGCAGGAACTGGTCGCGCTACCCGGCATGGTGCAGGTCGACGACCGCAAGACCGAACGCCTCGGAGCGGCCCTGTCCGGGGCCTTCGAGCGCACGGACCGCCACGAGCTGCGATTCACGATGGCGCTGGGCCACGACGAGCTGGCCCTGCTCGCGGGGATGGGACCGTCCGCCCACCACGTCACGGCGGATCGCCGCGCGGCGCTGCTGGCGGACCTGCCCGAACCGTTCACGGTGACGGCGGCCGTCACTCTCTCGGTGTGGACCCGGCGTGACTGAACCGCACCTGCCGGCTCGGCCCTGAACCACGCCTGCCGGCTTACCGGCGCGCGGCCACGTCCTGGTAGACCGTGAGCGTCTGCCGGGCGATCTGCGCCCACGAGAACTCGGCGACAGCGCGATCGCGCCCGGCGTGGCCCATCCGGGCGGCGAGATCCGCGTCCAGCGCGATTTCGTCCACCGCCGCGGCGAGCGCACGCTCGTAGGTCTGCGGTTCGTACGAGTTGTAGTGCACGAGACGTCCCGTGACGCCGTCCTGGACGACCTCCGGGATACCGCCGACATCGGACGCGACCACGGCGGTTTCGCAGGCCATCGCCTCGAGATTCACGATCCCGAGCGGCTCGTACACCGAGGGGCACACGAACACTCGTGCCGCCGAGAGGATCTCGCGGACCGATTCGGTGGGCAGCATCTCCTGCACCCAGTACACGCCGCCGCGCCGCTCCTGCAGTTCGGCGACCGCGCGTTCGGTCTCGGCGGCGATCTCGGGGGTGTCCGGGGCGCCGGCGCACAGCACCAGCTGGATGTCCGGGTCGAGGTGGTGCGCCGCCGCGATCAGGTGGCCGACACCCTTCTGCCGGGTGATGCGGCCGACGAACGCGACCATCGGCCGGTCCGGATCGACTCCGAGCCGGTCGAGCGCCGATTCGGGCCCTTCCGCCGGTCCCGGATGCCACACCCCGGTGTCGATCCCGTTGCGGACCACGTGCACCTTCGCCGGATCGACGAACGGGTACGCGTCGAGGACGTCGAGCCGCATCCCGGCACTGACCGCGATGATCGCGTCGGCGTACTGCACGGCGTTGCGTTCGGACCACGACGAGATGCGGTAACCGCCGCCGAGCTGCTCGGCTTTCCACGGCCGCCGCGGTTCGAGCGAGTGCGCGGTGAGCACGTGGGGCACGTCGTACAGTTCGGCCGCGAGGTGCCCGGCCAGGCCGGAATACCAGGTATGCGAGTGCACGACGTCGACGCCGCTCGCCGCGTGCGCCATCCGCAGCTCGGCCGACAGCGTCGTCAGCGCGGCATTCGCGCCGGCGAGCGCCGGATCCGGGTCGTGGACGAACGCGCCCTCGCGGGGCGCACCCATACAGTGCACGTCCACGTCACAGAGTCGTCGCAGCTGCGCCACGAGCTCGGTGACGTGCACTCCGGCTCCGCCGTAGACCTCGGGCGGGTACTCCCGCGTCATCATTGCCACCCGCACCCGCTCAAACTATCGGGCCCGCGATGTTCCGGCTACCGGGATCACCTCTGCGTGTCGATGTGGCGCATCGCTGGCGGCGTTGTGGGGTGGCGGATAGGTTGACTGTGTGAGGAGCCAGCCACATGTGCTTGGAATCGTGCTCGCCGGCGGCGAGGGCAAACGCCTGTACCCGCTGACGGCCGACCGCGCCAAGCCTGCCGTGCCGTTCGGCGGCGCATACCGTCTGATCGACTTCGTGCTGAGCAACCTGGTGAACGCGGGCTACCTGCGCATCTGCGTGCTGACGCAGTACAAGTCCCACTCGCTGGACCGTCACATCTCCCAGACGTGGCGGCTGTCCGGCTTCACCGGCGAATACATCACGCCGGTTCCGGCGCAGCAGCGGCTCGGCCCGCGCTGGTACACCGGCAGCGCCGACGCGATCCTGCAGTCGCTGAACCTGGTGTACGACGAGGATCCCGAGTACATCGTCGTGTTCGGCGCCGACCACGTCTACCGCATGGATCCGGAGCAGATGGTCCGCCAGCACATCGAATCCGGCGCGGGCGTCACCGTCGCCGGGATCCGGGTGCCGCGCAGCGAAGCGTACGCGTTCGGTTGCATCGACAGCGACGAACAGGGCCGCATCACCCAGTTCCTGGAGAAGCCCGCGCACCCGCCCGGAACTCCCGACGACCCGAACGTGACATTCGCGTCGATGGGCAACTACGTGTTCACCACCAAGGTGCTGGTGGAGGCGTTGCGGGCGGACTCCGAGAATTCCGACTCCGACCACGACATGGGCGGCGACATCATCCCGGCGCTGGTCGCCCAGGGTGCTGCCCACGTCTACGACTTCAACGACAACGTCGTGCCCGGCGCCACCGAACGCGACCGCGCCTATTGGCGGGACGTGGGGACGCTGGACGCCTTCTACGACGCCCACATGGACCTGGTGTCCGTGCACCCGATCTTCAACCTCTACAACAAGCGCTGGCCGATCCGCGGCGCCGCCGAGAACCTGCCGCCCGCGAAGTTCGTGCAGGGCGGACTCGCGCAGGAATCTATCGTCGGGGCGGGCAGCATCCTGTCCGCCGCGACCGTGCGCAACTCGGTGCTCAGCTCGAACGTCATGGTCGAGGACGGCGCGACCGTCGAGGGCAGCGTGCTGATGCCGGGCGTGCGCATCGGCAAGGGCGCGGTGGTGCGTCGCGCGATCCTCGACAAGAACGTCGTGGTCGGCGACGGCGAGATCATCGGTGTCGATCTCGAACGCGACCGTCAGAGGTTCGCAGTCAGCAACGGCGGGGTCGTCGCGATCGGCAAGGGTGTGTGGATCTGACGGCGCAGTCTTGAGCCGACCGATTCGCACGGCTCGGCCGGTCCGCACGGCTCGGCCGGTCCGTACGGCTCGGCCGGTCGGTACGGCTCAGCTGATCCGCACCGCGCACAGCAGTCCGTCACCGAGGGGCAGCACCACCGGGGAGAGGCGGTCGTCCGCCGAAACCGCGCGTGCCGCGTCCCGGACCGACAGCACTGTCGCGTCCCGTTCGCTCGGGTCGGTGACCCGGCCCCCGAGCAGCGCGTTGTGCAGGACCAGGACCCCACCGGGGCGCAGCAGACGCACACCCTCGCGCACGTAGTGCGGGTGGTCGGCCGGGGTGGCGTCGACGAAGATCAGGTCGTAGCCGGAGTCGGCGAGCCGCGGCAGCACGTCGAGGGCGCGTCCGTTGATGAGCCGGGTGCGAGAGGCCGCGATCCCGGCATCGCGGAACGCCTCCTTCGCGGCTCGCTGATGCTCCGGCTCGCTGTCGATCGTGGTCAGCACGCCGTCCTCGCGCAGGCCGTGCAGCAGCCACAGTCCACTGACACCGGCGCCGGTCCCGATCTCGACGACGGTCTTCGCGTCGAGCATCCGGGCGAACAGGGCGAGCGCGGCGCCGACGGAGGGCGGGATCGGATCGGCACCCAGGTCGAGGGCACGTTCGCGCGCCGCGACGAGCAGCTCGTCCTCGACGACGACGTTCTCGGCGTGGGCCAGAATCCGTTCGGCATTGGTCTGCACGGGTCGAGGCTAGCGTCGAGATCGCGTTCGCGCAGGCAGGCGCGCACGACCCGGGGGAGGAATTCTCAGCTCCGCCTCAGGTTACTCATAGGGGTGACACATGGGGAAAGGGGAGGGTGTAACCACGACGCAGAGCAGACTGCGCGGCGCAGACCGCGCTGCAACGGTCGACGGATGTCACACAGGCCGGGGAACAATCCGGCCGCCCCGGGCGTTCGACAGGGTACGTGACAGTTCTCGATCGGCGGTCCCGAAGAGGAGGATCCAGCGATCCACATGGTCGATACCCCCACGAGCGACAGCCGTGCCCTTACCGCCTCCGGCGGGGCCCTTATCGCCTCCGACGTGTTCGACGGCAGCACCGACGGTGACGCGGTCGCCGAGCTGAGCGGCACGGCGGTTTTCGACGCCACGGGCGATCGTGGGGCGATGCCGTCGTGGGACGAATTGGTCCGCGAACACGGCGACCGTGTGTACCGGCTGGCCTACCGCCTCTCCGGCAACGCGCAGGACGCCGAAGACCTCACCCAGGACACGTTCATCCGCGTGTTCCGGTCCCTCCAGAACTACCAGCCCGGCACGTTCGAGGGCTGGCTCCACCGCATCACCACGAACCTGTTCCTGGACATGGTGCGCCGCCGCAACCGCATACGCATGGAAGCGCTGCCCGAGGACTACGACCGGGTCCCCGCCGAAGGGCCGAACCCGGAGGAGATCTACCACGACGCCCGTCTCGACGCGGACCTGCAGTCCGCGCTCGATGCGCTGGCGCCGGAGTATCGTGCGGCAGTGGTGCTGTGTGACATCGAAGGACTCTCGTACGAGGAGATCGGTGCCACGCTCGGCGTCAAACTCGGGACGGTGCGCAGCCGCATCCACCGGGGTCGCCAGGCACTGCGCGAGCATCTCCGTCAGAATGCGGAGAACGAGTCCGGTCGAGTCCGTGCGGGGTAGCCGCCAGGAGGGTCTGATGACGATGGGGTTCCCGCCCCGACAGTTCGGCTCCACTGAGCATCTCGCCAGCGAAGCCGTCGCGGCGTACGTCGACGGCGAACTGCGGATGAACGCGTACCTGCGCGCGTCCCAGCATCTGGCGATGTGCCCCGAGTGTGCAGCCGAGGTGGAGGCCCAGCAGCAGGCACGTCACGCGCTGCGCAATGCCGCCGGTCGGGCGCCGCAGATGCCGAGTTCTCTGCTCGGCGCGCTCAGCAACATCCCCACCCATCTCCAGGATTCCCCCGCGCAGGCACCGCAGTCGCTGTTGCCCGGGCTGGAACAGATGTGGCCGGGGGCACGCCGCTGGTCCATCCGCCGGCGCCGCTGACCCACCCGAATACGCTGACCTACCTGAACATGCTGCCCCACCCGAATACGCGGGCCCGTCGGAGATACTGGGCCCCATCGGTGATACTGGGCACCGTGAGTGACCACGACGGGGGAGACGGACACGCGTGACGGCGGAAGCGGAATCAGTGCAGCAGTCCGGGTGGCAAGCCACCGACGACGGTGAGCCGGCCGGCCGCGCCGCCGCGTCCCCGGCGATCGAACGTCCGGCGGATGCGCC
>NZ_JBMBTE010000162.1:0-9199 GCF_048897285.1 Rhodococcus sp. O3 | reverse complement strand
CCGGAGAGGGTGCCGGCCTGGTAGACCGGGCCGGCGGGGGCGAGACGGGCCATGACGTCGGCGCGGCCACCGAACGCGGCGGCGGGCAGGCCACCGCTCATCACCTTGCCGAAGGTCATCAGGTCGCCGGCCACCCCGTCGATGCCGTGCCAGCCGGTGGCGCTCGCACGGAACCCGGTCATCACCTCGTCCATGATCAGCAGCGCGCCGTGCTCGCGGGTGATCTCCCGCAGCCCCTCGTTGAACCCGGGCAGCGGCGGGACGGTACCCATGTTGCCGGCGGCCGCCTCCGTGATGACGGCGGCGATCTGCCCCGGGTTGGCGGCGAACGCGGCACGGACGGCCTCGAGGTCGTTGTACGGCAGCACGAGGGTGTCCTCGGCCTGCGCGCCCGTCACGCCTGGGGACGTCGGCAGGCCGAAGGTCGCGAGACCGGAGCCTGCGTCGGCGAGCAGCGCGTCGACGTGACCGTGATAACACCCGGAAAATTTGACGATCTTGCTGCGGCCGGTGAATCCGCGGGCCAGACGCACCGCACTCATCGTCGCTTCGGTCCCGGAATTGACGAGCCGGACCTGTTCGACGGGCGCGATCCGCGCCACGATCTCCTCGGCGAGTTCGACCTCACCGGCGGTCGGTGCACCGAACGACAGACCGGACGTCGCGGCGGTGCGGACCGCCTCCACGACCGCGGGATGCGCGTGGCCGAGAATCATCGGCCCCCACGAACACACCAGGTCCACATAGGAATTGCCGTCGACGTCGGTGAGCGTGCTGCCCGAGGCCGAGGCGATGAACCGGGGGGTTCCGCCGACCGAACCGAACGCTCGAACCGGCGAGTTGACGCCTCCGGGCGTCACCTTCGACGCCCGGTCGAACAGGGCGGCGGAAGCAGTGTCGTGGGTGCGGGAGGCATCGGGGGTCGCAGTCACGACCTCCAGTGTCCCAGTTTCGGCGGATTTGCCAAAAGGCACCCGGGCATGCGTGACCTCCGTCTCGGTCCGGCGGGAACCCCGGTTGTCCGGCGGGAACGCCGATTCACGGCACCCGGTTCACGGCGTGCCGCACCCGGAACCGCAGCACCAACAGGGGCACCGCCCTAGGGTCGGATTCATGGCGACCACAGCTGATCATCTCCGCGACACTCTCGACGGCGCGTGGCGGCAGGCCCGCTCCCGGGCACGCACCGACCTGGCACGGGAGGAATTCGCTCCCCATCACATTCCCGACCTGGACCGTGCCCGCGCGACCGTCCTCGACCAGATGCGGCTGCTCGCCGACGCCGGCTACGCGTCGGCCGGTTTCTCGGAGGCGAGCGGCGGCACCGGCGACCCCGGCAGCGCGGTCGCGTCGATCGAGATGCTCGCGATGTCGGACCTGTCGCTGATGGTCAAGTCGGGCGTGCAGTGGGGCCTGTTCGGCGGTGCCATCGAGAACCTGGGCACGCAGCGGCACCACGAGCGCTACATCCGCCCGCTCATCGACCTCGAGTTGCTCGGGTGCTTCGCGATGACCGAGACCGGCCACGGCAGCGACGTGCAGGCCCTCGAGACGACCGCGACCTACGACCCGGCCACGCAGGAATTCGTCATCGACTCCCCCACCCCGTCCTCGCGCAAGGATTACATCGGCGGGGCGGCACAGCACGCCACGGTCGCGGCGGTGTTCGCGCAACTGATCACCGGCGGCGCGACGGAGGGTGTGCACTGTTTCGTCGTGCCGATCCGCGACGAGCACGGCAACGACCTGCCCGGCGTGACCACCTCCGACTGCGGATACAAGGGCGGGCTGCCCGGCGTCGACAACGGCCGCATCAGCTTCGACGGGGTGCGGGTGCCGCGGGAGAACCTGCTCAACCGGTACGCGGACGTGGACCCGGACGGCACCTACCACTCACCCATCGAGAACCCGAACCGCCGGTTCTTCACCATGGTCGGCACCCTCGTGCGCGGCCGCGTCACGGTCGGCGGGTCCGCCGGGGCCGCGGCGCGCGTCGCGCTCACGATCGCGACGCAGTACGCGCTGCAGCGCCGCCAGTTCTCCGCGCCGAACGACGAGCAGGAGGTGCTGCTGCTCGACTACCTCGTCCACCAGCGCCGGCTGTTGCCGCTCATCGCCCGCTCGTACGCGCTCGGGTTCGCGCAGAACGAGCTGATCTCGACGATGCACCGGATCCAGACCACCCCCGTCGAGGACGTCGACCCGCAGGAGCAGCGCGAGCTCGAGGGCCGCGCGGCGGGCCTGAAGGTCGCGAACACCGAGCACGCGACCCGCGCGATCCAGGAGTGCCGGGAGGCGTGCGGCGGCGCCGGCTACATGGCCGAGAACCGGCTGACGTCGCTGCGGGCGGACACCGACGTGTTCACCACCTTCGAGGGCGACAACCACGTCCTGACCCAGCTCGTCGCGAAGGAACTGCTCACCGCGTACGCCGACGAGGTGCGCGGCATGAGCCCGGTCGAGTGGATGCGGTTCGCCGCGACCACCGTCTCCGACATCGTCAAGAAGCGCACCGCGGCGCAGCAGATCATCCAGACGCTCGTCGACACCCGGCAGGACAACGAGGAGGACGGCAGCCTGTTCAACCGGGGCACGCAGCTCACGATGTTCGAGGACCGCGAGCAGTACCTGCTCTCGACGGCGGCGCGGCGGCTGCAGGCGGCGTCGAAGCGGGAGGACAGCCAGTTCGACGCGTTCAACTTCGTGCAGGACCACGTGCTGCACGCAGCCCGCGCACACATCGACCGGGTCGTGCTCGAGGCGTTCGTCGCCGGGATCGAGTCGTGCGAGGACGAGACGGCCCGGGAACTGCTGTCGGATGTGTGCGACCTGTACGCGCTGAGCGTCATCGAGGACGACAAGGCGTGGTTCATGGAGCATCGGCACCTGTCCGTGGAACGGGCGAAGGCGGTGCTGCGCGGCATCAACGAGCGGTGCCGGTCGTTGCGCCCGCACGCGGCGACGCTCGTCGAGGGGCTCGGCGTGCCCGAGTTCCTGCTGGGGTCGGCGATGCTCGACGGACCGGGAACCGACGCGGGCCGGGTCTGAGTCTCAGTTCGGAATCACCCGGAGGATGCGGTCGTCGTCTCCGTTGTCCGTGGTCACCAGCAGGGAACCGTCGGGCAGCGGGGTCAGCGACCGCAGCCGGCCGTAGGTGTCTTCGAGCAGGGTCGCGGAATCGACGACGCTGCGCCCGTCCTCGGACAGTTTCAGCAGGATCAGCCGGGCCGCCTGCTGGCTGCTGACCACGAGGGCTCCCGACCACGGTCCCCACGCATCGCCGGTGACGAAGGCGAGGCCCGGTGTCGCAATCGTCGGGGACCCGGAACTCCACACCGCACCGATCGCGCCGGGCACCCGGTCGGGGTCGGTCATGGGCACCGACTCGTCGTAGCGGCCGGGTTCCCGGTCCGGGCGGTAGCCGTAATTGCCGCCGGGTTCGAGCAGATTGACCTCGTCGTCGCGGCGGGTGCCCTGTTCGACGGCGTAGATGCGCCCGGTGCCGGACTGCAGTGCCAGTCCCTGCACGTTCCGGTGGCCGAGGGCGTAGATCGGGCTGCCGGGATCGGGGTTGCCGACGGCGGGTGTTCCGTCGGGGTTCAGGTGCAGCACCTTGCCGCCGAGGCTGGCACGGTCCTGCGGGACGGTGGGGCGGGCGCTGTCGCCGGTGCCCACGTAGAGGCTGCCGTCCGGGTGGGCGAGGATCCGGCAGCCGGCGTGGCGGCCGCCCGCGGCGACCGGCATGCCGGAGACCACGGTGCGCACCCGGGTGGCGGTGGTCCAGTCGGGGTCGACGGTCCAGGCGAGCACGCGCACGTCGTCCGGGTCGCGGTGACCCTGGCACGAGTAGAAGGTCCGGTCGGTGGCGAAGTCGTCGGACAGGGCCAGCCCCATCAGGCCGGTCTCCCCGACCGCGTAGAGGTCGGACAGGTCGGCCTCCAGCGAGGTGACCTGCCCGTCCGGGCGGCGGACGACGAAGCGCCCGCCGCGTTCGCCGGTGAGAAGCGTGCCGTCGGGAGCCCGGACGACGTCCCACGGATGGTCCAGCCCGTCGACCAGTGTCTCGACGGTGACCGACGGCGGTGCGCTCACGGCGGGGACCGGCACGGAGGATTCCTGCCCCGTATCCCCGGGCGGCTCCGCCACGGTGTCCCCGGGCGGCTGCGCCACGGTGTTTCCGGGCGGCTCGGCCCCCGGTGTCCTGGGCGGTTCCGTGTTCGTGCACGACGCCGCCGCACACACGAATGTGGCGGCGGCCAGGAGGGACGCGGCGGTCCTGCGCAGTCTGCTGCTCATGATTCCGGCGCGGTCACGAATTCGGCGCAGCCATGGGGTCAGGCGACGAGCGCGTATCCGGCTTCGTCGACGGCATCCGCGACGGCCTGCGGGTCCAGTTCGGTGTCGCTGGTGACCACGACGGTGCCGGTCTCGAGGTTCACGTCCACCTCGGAGACGCCGGGGATCGCGGAGATCTCCTCGCGCACGGCGGAGACGCAGTGTCCGCAGGTCATGCCCTCGACACGGTAGGTGTTCTGCATTGTGGCTCCTTCGAGTCTCGACATCACCACCGACGATACCCCCAGGGGGTACCACCCGTCATGCGGTACGTCAGCCACCCGATCCGTCTAGCGTGCACGCCCGCTCACGAGGCCGTCGAGGCACCTGCGCAGCTCCGCATCGTCCTTTGCCCACGCCCGCACGAACGTGCCACCGCGCAACCGCAATCCGACTGCGGTGCGCTTGCGCGGTACGCCGGACAGCTCCCCGAGGGTGCGTGCGTTCTCCCAGCGAGCCGGGTCCGCCGCCGCAGGATCGGCGGGCGGCAGGACCGCCTCGATGTCCGCGACGGGCAACTCCTCGGTCCCCTGCCGCAACACCGTCTCGGTCAGTTCGACGCTCACGTGCCGGCGGCCGGCGACGACCATGATGTACGCGAACACGGCGAGCACCACCGCCATCACCGGCAGCGCGAACCAGTGCACGACCGGACCGGTCGCCACTTCGATCAGCAGAGCGACGAGGCAGAACAGCGGACCGAACGCCACTGCCCGCCAGCGGGCGCCGGGTTCGTGGAACAGCGGCGCGGATGCGCTGTCGTTCAACGTGAGCTGTCGGTCAAGGTGAGCCGTCCGTCGAGGTGCAGCAGTCCGTCAGGCCGAGAAGGTGCCGGGAACGACCAGGAGCACGAGCGTCACGAGACCCAGGACTGCGATGAGGCCGATCAGAAGCGCCTCACGTCGACGGCTGTAGGGTCGCGGTTCCACGTACGGGTGTTCCACCTGCATGAGTCCTCACGCTCGTCGGGTACGGCCACAGACCGTTGGTCGAGCCCACCGTACTCCCTACGCGCGCAAGGTCAAATAGCCGGATGAAACCCGCGCCGTAAGCTCAATTATTAGGAATCCGAAGGAAGTACAGATTTGATTCGCGTCGATGCATGAGTACGATCGCGCCCACCGTCAGCACCGCCTGGAGGATGCCGACGATTCCGAGCACCCAGCCTTCGACGCCCGCACCGGCGCCCACACCGAACAACGTCGGCACCGTCGACAGGGTCATGAAGACCCCGACCAGCGTCAACAGCATGCGCGCCCAGTTCTTTCCGCGGCGCATCTGTCGCACGACGAGATAGAGCAACCCGAGAATCACGAAGCTGCCCACCGCCGCCGCGCCCAGACCGAACGGAATCAGCGCGAGCCAATCGTCGCGCGTCATCGCCTCCGACCCGGACATCTCGGGCATCTGATCCATCAATTGATCGACGAACGCCTGACGATCCCGCCACATCACGGCCAGGCTTGTGACCGTCGACACAATCCCGAGAATCAGGACGCCACACCACAATTGATAGGCCGTTCCGACGTCGACGGGCATCGGACGCGGTTCACCGACCGGTCCCTGCCCCGGCGTGGGCATCGGCATCGGCCCGGTCACGACAGCCAGCCCGCAGCCTCGGCGGCCCAGTAGGTCAGCACGATGTCGGCGCCGGCGCGACGGATGCTCGTCAGCGACTCGAGGACGGCGGCGTCACGGTCGATCCAGCCGTTCTGCGCGGCGGCCGTGATCATCGAGTACTCCCCCGAAATCTGGTATGCCGCAACAGGAACGTCCGAACGATCCGCGACCTCGCGCAGGATGTCGAGATAGGACATCGCGGGCTTGACCATCACCAGGTCCGCCCCCTCGGCGAGATCGAGGTCGACCTCACGGAGCGCCTCGCGCCGGTTCGCCGGATCCTGTTGGTAGGTACGGCGATCGCCCTCGAGCGACGATCCGACGGCCTCGCGGAACGGGCCGTAGAACGCCGACGCGTACTTGGCCGCGTACGCCAACTGTCCGACGTCCTGGAAGCCGGCCGCATCGAGAGCCGCGCGGATCGACGCGACCTGCCCGTCCATCATTCCGCTCGGACCGAGCAGATGCGCCCCCGACTCCGCTTGCGCCACAGCCATTTCCGCGTAGCGCTCGAGCGTCGCGTCGTTGTCGACCCGCCCGGACTCGGTGAGCACACCGCAGTGCCCGTGGTCGGTGAACTCGTCGAGGCAGGTATCGGCCATGAGCACCGTCGCGTCACCGAGTTCGTCGCGCAGATCCCGAAGCGCCCGGTTGAGCACGCCGTCGGGATCGGTGGCGCCGGATCCGCGCGCGTCCTTGTCCTCCGCGCGCGGCACACCGAACAGCATCAGACCGCCCACGCCGGCCTCGACCGCCGCAGTCGCCGCGGCCCGCAACGAATCGAACGTGTGCTGGAAGACGCCCGGCATCGACGAGATCTCGCGGGGGGCGCCGATCCCGTCGGCGACGAACATCGGCAACACCAGATGTCGTGGCTCGAGCGAGGTTTCGGCGACGAGTCGCCGCATGGCCGGGGTGGTACGCAGCCTGCGGGGACGGAATTCCGGATACACGGTTCACACCTTCCGATACGAGTCGTGCGCGGTTCCGGTAGCGGTGGCTACCGAAACCGCGCACGAGTGGAGTCAGCGCCGGGCTCGGGACTTCTTGCGCGGCGGCGGCAGAGCGCCCTCGGCGCGCAGCCGGGCGGCGTGCTCGGCGAGCGCCTCGACCAGCGGACCGACCTGCGCGGTCTCGGGCTGCACGTCGACCCGCAGACCGAACTCGATCGCGGTCTCCGCGGTCTTGGGACCGATGCAGGCGACGATCGTGCGCGCGTGCGGCTTACCGGCGATACCGACGAGATTCCGGACCGTCGACGACGAGGTGAAGCACACCGCGTCGAAACCACCGGTCTTGATCATCTCGCGGGTCTCGGCCGGCGGCGGCGCGGCCCGGACGGTGCGGTATGCGGTGACGTCGTCGATCTCCCAGCCGCGTTCGCGCAGTCCCTCGGCGAGCGTCTCGGTCGCGATGTCGGCGCGCGGCAGCAGGATGCGGTTGACCGGATCGAACACGTCGTCGTACGGCGCGAACTCGGCGAGCAGGCCCTCGCTGGACTGCTCCCCCGTCGGCACCAGCTCCGGGGTGATACCGAACGACCGCACCTTGTCCGCGGTGGCCTGACCGACGCACGCGATCTTGACACCGGAGAACGCACGCGCGTCCAGACCGAACGCCTCGAACTTCTCCCACACCGCGCGCACCGCGTTGGTGGAGGTGAACACCACCCACTGGTAGCGACCGTCCACGAGGCCCTTGACGGCCCGTTCCATCTGAGCGGGGCTGCGCGGCGGCTCGACCGCGATGGTCGGAACCTCGATGGGGATCGCACCGTGGGTGACGAGACGATCGCTCATCTCACCGGCCTGATCCTTCGTGCGCGGCACCAGCACCGTCCAGCCGTACAGGGCGCGCGATTCCCACCACGACAGCTTGTTGCGGTGCGAGACGACCTTGCCGACGGTGACGATCAGCGGGCCCACCAGCTCCGATCCGGCGTCGTTGAGGGTCGCGAGGGTCGCTTCGACGGTGCGCTGCTGGCGCGTCGTGCCCCGCACCGTGATCGCGGCCGGGGTCTGCGGCGCGAGACCGTGCTCGACGAGAGCACTCGCCGTCTCGGCCAGGTGACCGGAGGTCGCGTGCAGCACGAGCGGGCCGGGCGCGGCGGCGAGCGCAGCCCAGTTCACCTCCCCGCGGACGTCGACCTCGGTATGGCACGAACCCAGCGCCATGCCGGCGTAGCTGGGAACGGCCGAGCCGGACGGCAGGCCCGGCAGGACCTCGAACACCACCTGGGTGCGGGACACCGCGTTGACCTCGGCGATCACCGAATCGGTCGTCATCGGATCCCCGGCGACCAGACGCACCACGTCGTGGCCATTCCTGGCCTCGGCGACCAGCGTCTTCGCGACCTCGGCGGGCTCGCCCAGCGCGGGACGAACCTCGGCGATCGGTTCCCCGGTCTCCGGGTCGCTGCCGGCGTCGCGGCCGACGAGCGCAACGACGGCCTTGTCCACGTCGGGGTCGGTGAAGGCCATGGTGGCGCTCGTCAGCACGTCGCGTGCGCGCACGGTGAGCAGCGCCGGGTCGCCCGGCCCCGATCCCACGAACAGGATCCGTCCGGGAGTGTGCTTGCGGACTCGGCTCATCGGTGATTCTCCAGTGCGATCAAATCTGCGGTATCGGGAAATCGGAAACGGGAAGGCAGGGCGTCAAACATCTGCTGCACTTTCTTCGGCCGGTCTGCCGGCACCTTCGTCGGCGGCCATGAGGTCGCGGGCTCCGAGGTCGAGCAGCTCCCGGGCGACGGCGCGACCGAGCTCGGCGGCACGCTCCAGTGGTCCGACCGCGCTCGCGCGGATCGAGTCGGAACCGTCGAGTGCGGCGGCACAGCCACGCACCGACAGCTCCTCGAACACCCGGCCGTCGTCGTCGAGGGATTCGACGACCTCGGCGAGCGCCCCGACGGGCGCGGTGCACCCGGCCTCGAGTTCGGCGAGCAGTGCACGCTCGGCGTCGACGGCGGCGCGGCTGGCCGGGTCGTCGAGCTCGGCGAGCACGGCGATCATCTCCGGATCGTCGGCGCGGCACTCGACGGCGAGTGCCCCCTGCGACGGAGCCGGCAGCATCTGCACCGGTTCGAGGGACTCGGTGATGCGGTCGGTCCGGCCGATGCGGGAGAGGCCGGCGCGGGCGATGACGATCGCGTCGAGCTCGCCGGATTCGACCTTGCCGAGCCGGGTGTCGATGTTGCCGCGCAGCGGCTGGATGTCGAGGCCGAGACCGAGCGCGGCGAGCTGCG
>NZ_JBMBTE010000161.1:0-9419 GCF_048897285.1 Rhodococcus sp. O3 | reverse complement strand
GCCGGGCGGGCCCTGCTGCTGCCCCCGCGCATCCACCTGCCGTCCGCCTACGCGCTGGCCCGCCACGTCGCGGTGTTCTGCGCGGTCCTGACGGCGATGGCCGCGACCAAGGTGCGCCCGCACGTGCCGGACCTCGCCGAACTCGCCGATGCGGTGGACAACGAGGCAGCCCGTAACCATCCGTCCAACGAGGTGTTCCACAATCCGGCGAAGTCGCTCGCGGTGCGCATGCAGTCGCGTCGGGTCGCGCTGGCCGGGGATTCGCCCGCGACCACCTCTCTCGCCCGCCACGGCGCGGAGATGCTGCTGCTCGGGGCCGGGATGATCGCCGCGGCCGCGTCGCTGCCGGATACGCTCGTCGCGCGGGATCGCCTGGTGGCCACGACCTCCGGGACCGGTGAACCGTACGACCCGTTCTTCCACGACGAGCAGCTCGACGGGCCGATTCCGGAGGCTCCCGTGCGGGTATTCGTGCTCAGCACGGACGACGATCGACGGGCTGCGCAGCGTCGCGCAGCTGCATTACCGGATATGGAATTGGTGTCTGTAGTGGGGGAAACGGAGTCGCGGGCAGTGCCGCCCGTGCTGGAACAGGCCTTGGTGCTCGCAGCCCGGATCGAGATGGCCGCCGCCTATCTGCGTCTGGCCGGGGGCCGGTAGTGCGCCGACTCGAAGGTGCGCTGCGCTCCTATGCCTGGGGGTCGCGCACCGCGATCGCAGAGTTGTGCGGGCGCCCGGTGCCGTCCGATCACCCGGAAGCGGAGCTGTGGCTCGGCGCCCATCCGGCGGATCCGGCGAAGGTGCTGTCGGAGGACGGGGAGGCCCCGGTCTCGCTGCTCGACGTCGTCGAGTCCGACCCGCACGGGCAGCTCGGATCCGGGACCGTCGACCGGTTCGGCGCCCGTCTGCCGTTCCTGCTCAAGCTTCTCGCGGCGGAGGAGCCGCTGTCGCTGCAGGCGCATCCGAGCGCCGAGCAGGCCGCGCAGGGCTACGCCCGCGAGCAGGAGCTGGGTGTGCCCCTCGATTCCCCGATCCGCAACTACCGGGATCCGAATCACAAACCGGAGCTCGTGGTCGCGCTCACGCGCTTCGAGGCGCTCGCCGGATTCCGGGACGCGGCACGCACCGTGGAGCTGCTCGAGGCGCTCGGTGTGCCGGAACTGGATCCGTACGTGGGCCTGCTGGCCGGTCAGCCCGACTCGGGTGGGCTGCGCGCCCTGTTCACCACGTGGATCACGTTGCCCCAGCCGGTGCTGACGTCGCTGCTGCCGCGGGTGCTCGACGGCTGTGTGACCTACCTTGCGACCAACGGGCGCCCGCGGGTGTTCGCGGAGGAGGTGCGGACGGCCCTCCAGCTGGCCGAGTTCTATCCCGGCGACGCCGGCGTGCTCGCGTCGCTGCTGCTCAACCGCATCACCCTCGAACCGGGGCAGGGCCTGTACCTCGATGCCGGCAACCTGCACGCCTATCTGAGCGGCATGGGCGTCGAGATCATGGCGAACTCCGACAATGTGCTGCGCGGGGGACTGACTCCCAAGCACGTCGACGTGCCGGAGTTGCTCAGGGTTCTGGACTTCCGGTCCCCGGACGTGCCGATCCTCGAAGCCGTCCCCGCGGGTGAGGCCGAGGTCTGCTACCGCACCCCGGCGCCGGAGTTCGCGCTGTCGCGTCTGGAACCCGAGCCGCACGCGAAGGTGTCGCTCGCCCCCTGCGGCCCGCAGATCCTGTTGTGCACCGCGGGCGCGGTGCACCTGGACTGCGGCGGTTCCGGCCTCGACCTGACGCCCGGCCATTCGGTGTGGATCTCGGCGGCGGATCCCGAACTGACCGTCGAGGCGCTGACCGCCGGGACGCAGGTGTTCCGGGCCTGTCTCGGCGACCGGTCCGCCCTGTAACCGTCGCCTGATCGGCGCGTGCGACCTCCGCCGTGACCACGCGCGACACCACCCCGGCGCCCGGTTGTGTTCCCTGCCACATGCTGCGCGCCACCCACGGCGTTGACGCGGCGTGTCGCAGCGTGGCAACGTCGGCGCATGTCGATCGTGCACGAGCCAGCGTCCGCAGACGACTCCGATGTCGCGCCCCGTGATGGACGGCGGCGCGTGCAATTCCACGAGGCCAGCCGAATGCTGTTGCGCAACTCCGTGCTCGATGCGATGCGGGACCTGCTGACCGTGCGGGACTGGTCCTCGATCACGATGACCGACGTCGCACGCCGCGCGGGGGTGAGCCGCCAGACGCTCTACAACGAGTTCGCGTCCCGCCAGGGGCTCGCCCAGGCGTACGCGCTGCGACTGGCCGACCAGTTCGTCGACGCCGTCGACGACGCGGTCTACTCGAACGTCGGCGACGCCCGCCGGGCGTTGGCGGTCGGTTTCGCCGCGTTCTTCGCGGACAGCAGTTCCGATCCGCTCGTGCAATCGTTGCTGCGCGGCGACGCCAAGCCGGACCTGCTGCGACTGATCACCACCGAATCGGCACCGCTGATCGACCGGGCGTCGGGCCGGCTCGTCGAGACCTTCCGGCGCAGCTGGGTGCAGGCTTCGGAGACCGACGCGACGATCCTGGCGCGGGCGATCGTGCGCATCGCGATGAGCTACATCGCGATGCCGCCGGAGTCCGACCGGGACGTCGCCGCGGACATGGCGTATCTGGTCGGGCCGTTCCTGGACCGCGTCACCGGCGGACAGTGACCGTCGCTGCACGGGCCGTCGCGGCACGGATACCGGCGGGTACGGCAGCGGCACTCCGCCGCGTGGTTGTATAGCCTGTTCGACAAACCGACTGTCAACAGGAGAGGCGCTCACACGTGTCCGACAACAAGCTCGTGGCCGACCGGCTGAACGGCATCGACTTCAAGGTCGCCGACCTGTCCCTCGCCGAATTCGGGCGCAAGGAGATCCGGCTGGCCGAGCACGAGATGCCCGGCCTGATGGCACTGCGCCGCGAGTACGCCGAGGTGCTGCCGCTGAAGGGCGCGCGCATCTCGGGTTCGCTGCACATGACCGTGCAGACCGCCGTGCTCATCGAGACCCTCGTCGCGCTCGGTGCCGAGGTGCGCTGGGCGTCGTGCAACATCTTCTCCACCCAGGACCACGCGGCGGCCGCGGTCGTCGTCGGCCCGCACGGCACGGTCGAGGAGCCCAAGGGCGTTTCGGTGTTCGCCTGGAAGGGCGAGACGCTCGAGGAGTACTGGTGGGCAGCCGAGCAGATGCTCACGTGGCCCGGCGAGCCCGCGAACATGATCCTCGACGACGGCGGCGACGCCACGATGCTCGTTCTCAAGGGCGCCCAGTTCGAGAAGGCCGGCGTCGTGCCGCCGACCGACGAGGAGCACGACTCCACCGAGTACCAGGTCTTCCTGCAGCTCCTGCGTGAGTCGCTGGCTGCGGATTCGAAGAAGTGGACCACGGTCGCCCAGTCGGTGCGCGGTGTCACCGAGGAGACCACCACCGGCGTGCTGCGCCTCTACCAGCTCGCCGCCGCCGGTGAGCTCGTGTTCCCGGCGATCAACGTCAACGACTCGGTCACCAAGAGCAAGTTCGACAACAAGTACGGCACCCGCCACTCCCTGCTCGACGGCATCAACCGCGGCACCGACGTCCTCATCGGCGGCAAGACCGCGCTGGTCTGCGGCTACGGTGACGTCGGCAAGGGCTGCGCGGAGGCCCTCCGCGGCCAGGGTGCGCGCGTGTCGGTCACCGAGATCGACCCGATCAACGCGCTGCAGGCGATGATGGACGGCTTCGACGTCGTCACCGTCGAGGAGTTCGTCGGCAAGGCCGACATCGTGATCACCTCGACCGGCAACAAGGACATCATCACCTTCGATCACATGAAGCAGATGAAGCACCAGGCGATCCTGGGCAACATCGGTCACTTCGACAACGAGATCGACATGGCGGGCCTCGAGCGTGCCGCCGACGTCACGCGGATCAACATCAAGCCGCAGGTCGACGAGTTCGTCTTCCCCGACGGCCATTCGATCATCGTGCTGTCCGAGGGCCGCCTCCTCAACCTCGGCAATGCGACCGGCCACCCGTCGTTCGTGATGAGCAACTCGTTCGCGAACCAGGTCATCGCCCAGATCGAGTTGTGGACCAAGCCGGACGAATACGACAACGAGGTGTACCGCCTGCCCAAGCACCTCGACGAGAAGGTCGCGCGGATCCACGTCGAGGCGCTCGGTGGCAAGCTCACCAAGCTGACCAAGGAGCAGGCCGAGTACATCGGTGTGGACGTCGAGGGCCCGTACAAGCCCGAGCACTACCGCTACTGATCGGGGTCGGGAACCGAAGCAGCATGGGCGTTCTCATCGTCGTCGAAGGACTCGACGGGGCCGGTAAGCGGACACTGTCCGCCGGTCTCGTCGAGTCCTGGCGGGCCGCGGGCGCCCGCGTCGCCACGCTCGCGTTTCCGCGCTACGGGCAGTCCGTGCACGCCGATCTCGGTGCCGAGGCCCTGCGGGGCCGTCACGGGGACACGGCGTCGAGCGTCGAGGCGATGGCGCTGCTGTGGGCGCTCGACCGTCGCGATGCGGCCGACGAGTTGCGGAAACTCCTGGCCGACAACGACATCGTGCTGCTGGATCGTTACGTGGCGTCGAACGTCGCGTACACAGCGGCCCGCAGGCACGAGGGAGCATCGGGACCGGCGGCCCAGTGGGTGCGCGAGATCGAGTTCGACCGGTTCGGCCTGCCGGTGCCCGATCTGCAGTTGTTGCTGAAGGTTCCCGTCGAGCTCGCGGCCCAGCGGGCGCGGGACCGCGCCACCGCCGACGCAACCCGCGACCGGGACGCGTACGAACGCGACGGCGACCTCCAGATCCGTACCGGTGAGGTGTACGACCAGTTGGTGCAACAGAACTGGATGTCGCCGTGGATGGTCGCCGGACCCGACACCGATCCGGTACAACTCGCCGCGCAGATATCAAATCAGCTTCAGCACGGTGAAGGAGTGACACGATAGACGGTATGAAGCCGAGGATTCTCGTCGTCGACGACGACACCGCGCTGGCCGAGATGCTCACGATCGTCCTACGGGGCGAAGGTTTCGAACCTTTTGTGGTCGGGGACGGCACACAGGCACTCGGTGCCGTGCGCGAGATCCGGCCCGACCTCGTTCTGCTCGACCTGATGCTGCCCGGCATGAACGGCATCGACGTATGCCGCGTGCTGCGGGCCGATTCGGGTGTGCCGATCGTCATGCTCACCGCCAAGTCGGACACGGTCGATGTGGTGCTCGGGCTCGAATCGGGCGCCGACGACTACATCGTCAAGCCGTTCAAGCCGAAGGAACTCGTCGCCCGCGTGCGGGCACGGTTGCGTCGGACCGAGCAGGAACCCGCCGAGATGCTGTCGATCGGGGAGATCACCATCGACGTCCCGGCTCACAAGGTCAGCCGCGGCGAGGAACTCATCTCTCTCACCCCCCTCGAGTTCGACCTGCTGGTGGCACTGGCCCGCAAGCCGCGGCAGGTGTTCACTCGTGAGGTGCTGCTCGAACAGGTCTGGGGTTACCGCCACGCCGCGGACACGCGCCTCGTCAACGTGCACGTGCAGCGGTTGCGCGCGAAGGTCGAGAAGGATCCCGAGAATCCCGAGGTCGTGCTGACGGTGCGCGGCGTCGGCTACAAGGCCGGACCGCCGTGATCCGTGCTTACCGACTGCGGCGGCGGATCACTCGTAGGACTCTGCCGCTGCTGAGGTGGTCCCGTTCGCTGAGCAGCTGGCTCACCCACACGTGGCGCCGATCGCTCCAGCTGCGGGTCGTGGTGTCGACCCTGACACTGTCGCTGGTCGTGATGCTGGTGCTCGGGGTGGTGCTGACCAGCCAGATCACCGATCGTCTGCTCGAAGTGAAGATCAACGCGGCGACCGAGGAGATGGAGCGTTCCCGGGCGCTCGTCGAAGGCCAGCTGGCCGGCGCCGACGACACCGGATCGCTGAGCGTCCGGCTCGACAGCGCCCGGGCCACGCTCACGAACCGCGGAAGCGACGCCGGCCAGGACACCGGTGTCGCGGGTACCTTCGATCCGGTGCTCATCGTTCCCGGCGACGGGCCGCGCGCACCGACGTCGAGCGGCCCCGCCGATCAGATCCCGCAGAACCTGCGCGCCTTCGTGCAGAACGGCCAGATCGCCTACCAGTTCGCGACCGTCGACGATCCCGACGGTTACTCCGGCCCGGCGCTGATCGTCGGCAGTCCGACGTCGTCGAACATCGGCACGCTCGAGCTGTACCTGGTGTTCCCGCTGGCGGGGGAGGAGAGCACCCTCGCGCTCGTCCGCGGCACCCTGCTCGTCGGTGCGCTGGTCCTGCTGGTCCTGCTCGCCGCCATCTCGATGATCGTCGCCCGTCAGGTGGTGCTGCCCATCCGATCCGCGTCGCGGATCGCGGTGCGCTTCGCCGACGGTCGCCTCAAGGAACGCATGCCGGTGCGCGGCGAGGACGACATGGCCCGGCTGGCGATGTCGTTCAACGAGATGGCAGAGAGCCTGTCGCGGCAGATCACCCAGCTCGAGGAGTACGGCAATCTGCAGAAGCGGTTCACCTCGGACGTCAGCCACGAACTGCGGACCCCGCTGACGACCGTGCGGATGGCGGCGGACCTGATCCACGACGGCAGCGACGAACTCGATCCGTCGCTGAAACGCGCCTCCGAACTGCTGGTCGCCGAACTCGACCGGTTCGAGAGCCTGCTCGGCGACCTGCTCGAGATCAGCCGGCACGACGCCGGTGTCGCCGAACTCGCCGCCGAGCAACTCGATCTGCGCATGTGCGCGCGGGCAGCGGTGTCCACGGTGCGGCACCTGGCCCGCGAGACCGGAACCGAACTCATCGTGGATCTGCCGAACGAGCCGGTCAACGCGGAGGTCGATCCCCGGCGTGTCGAACGCATCCTGCGGAACCTGCTCGCCAACGCTATCGATCACGGTGAGGGCAAGCCGATCCTGCTGCGGTTGCGCGCCGACGACGCCGCGGCGGCGTTCGTCGTCCGCGACCAGGGCATCGGCCTGCGGCCGGGGGAGGAGAAGCTCGTGTTCAACCGGTTCTGGCGCTCCGATCCGTCCCGGGTGCGCCGGTCCGGCGGGACAGGTCTGGGATTGGCGATCAGTGTGGAGGACGCGAACCTGCACAAGGGCAAGCTCGAGGCCTGGGGCGAGCCGGGCAAGGGCGCGTGCTTCCGGCTGACGCTGCCGCGCGAGCTCGGACGCAAGGTCGGGCGGAGTCCACTGCCGCTCGTCCCGACGAACGCGCACGCGATACAGGGCAAGACGCCCCCTGCCGCCGACACCGCGGCGCCGACGGTCGTCGAATCCGCCCCGCCCGAAGGAGCGACCCCGTGAGCGGTTCGCTGTCGCGGCGCGTCGCCGCGCCGGTTCTGCTGCTGGCGCTCCTGCTCGGGGTCTCGGGCTGCGCGAGCCTGCCGGATTCGTCGTCCCCGCAGGCGATCGGCACCATCGCCCGCCCCTCCGCGACCACGGAGGTCGCCGCGCCCGCACCCGGCCGCGAGCCGGATCTGCTGCTGCGCGACTTCCTGCTGGCGAGCACGGACCCCACCAACAGGCACCAGGCGGCGCGCCAGTACCTCACCCCCGAGATGACGAGTCGCTGGGACGACGCGGCCAGCGCCACGATCGTCGAGAAGGTCGACGTGCTGCCGGAATCGCGCAGCGGCGACCGTGCCACCTACGTGATCCGGGCGACCCGCGTCGGCTTCCTCGAAGAGGGCGGCCTCTACCGCGCGGACCAGGGCCCCTTCGAGGAGAAGGTCACCCTCGTGCGAACCGACGGAGAATGGCGGATCGACGATCTGCCGCCCGGCGTCGTCATGGACCGGCCGCAGTTCCTCAACACCTACCAGCGACGCTCGCTGTTCTTCGTCGACCCCTCCGGACAGACGGTCGTGCCCGACCCCCGCTGGATCGCCGGAACCCAGGAGCAGGCCGCCTCCCAGCTCATCGAGTTGCTGGTGGAGGGCCCGAAGCCGTCGCTGGAGCCGGCCGTGCGCAATCTCCTCGACGACGTCGACGTCATCGGTCCCATCACCAAGGCGGACGGCCGCACCGCGCAGGTCGGTGTCGGACTCGGCGGTATCCGGGTGGACTTCCAGGGCGCAACCGGGCTGGCCAAGCAGGACCGGGAGCTTCTCGCGGCCCAGGTGATCTGGACGCTCGCGAACGCCGAGATCTCCGGTCCGTACGTGTTGCTCGCGGACGGGCAACCTCTCGACGAACGGTTCCCGAACGGCTGGACCACCGCGGACGTGGCGTCGACGAATCCGCTCGCCACGTCGAGCGCGACCATCGGTCTGCACGCGGTGCGTGGCGGTGGGCTGGTCGCCGTCGCCGAGACGGGTGTCACGCCCGTGCCCGGGTTCTTCGGCAGCACCACCGGCCTGCAGTCCGGCGCGATCTCGCACGACGGTCAGCTCGTGGCCGGTGTCGTCGGAACCGGACGGCCGGAGCCCGAACCCGCCGTCGAGCTGATGATCGGCGGGTACGGGGACGCGGCAGCGGTGCGTGCGGCGGAAGGCAGTTCGATCAGCAGACCCTCGTGGTCGATCGACGACAACTCCGTGTGGGCGGTCGTGGGCGGCACCTCCGTCGTGCGGGCGATCCGGGAACCCGGCACCGGGCGGGTGACGGTGGTTCCGGTCGACGCAGGCCCCGTCCTGGCGTTGGGCGAGCGGATCAGTGAGTTGCGTCTGTCGAGGGACGGTGTCCGCGCAGCGCTGATCGTCGACGGCCGGGTGTACACGGCGATCGTGGTGCAGTACCCGAACGGTGAGTTCGCGCTGACAGCTCCGCGCGAGATCGCCATCGGGCTCGGCAGTCCCGCTCTCTCGCTCGACTGGAGCACCTCGGACACGGTGGTCGTGGCGCGGGCGGCGTCCGACATCCCCGTCGTCCAGGTCGCCGTGGACGGTTCCCGGATGGACGCGCTGCCCAGCCGCAATCTGACCCCGCCGGTGGACGCCGTCGAGGCGTCCACGACCACCGAGTTCGTGGCCGATTCACGCGCGGTGTTCCAGCTCAACAACAGTGACCCTGCCGGCGACCGCTACTGGCGAGAGGTTCCGGGCCTGGCGGGACTGACCGCGATTCCGGTGCTGCCCGGCTGAGCACCTGTCGGTGCCCTCCGGCACTGCGCATGTCGGTGCCCTCCGGCACAGTGCGGCGCATGTTGCAGGCCCTGCTCGATCTCGTACTGCCGCTGGAATGCGGCGGTTGCGGCCGGTCCGGCATCCGGTGGTGCCGTCACTGCGCCCGCGACCTCGGCGATGCGCCCGCGATCGTGCGGCCGCGTGTCGATCCGGGTGTTCCCGTCTGGGCGCTCGGGTCGTACCGGGGTGCCCACCGGCGCGCGGTGATCGCTGCGAAGGAGCAGGGCCGTCGCGACCTCGCGGAGCCGCTG
>NZ_JBMBTE010000160.1:0-9547 GCF_048897285.1 Rhodococcus sp. O3 | reverse complement strand
GACCGGTCTCTATCCGCCGGGGTCGACGTTCAAAACGGTGACGACGTCGGCGGCGTTGCAGGCCGGGGCGGCGGCTCCGGACACGGTGCTGCCGTGCCCGGGCGTTGCGACGATCGAGGACCGCACGATACCGAACGACGACAGTTTCGATCTCGGCTCGGTGCCCCTGCACACGGCGTTCGCGCGTTCCTGCAACACGACGATGGCGCAGTTGGCGGTGAATCTGCCACCGGATGCGCTGACCGATGCAGCGGCCCAATTCGGTCTCGGCATCGACTATGTGACACCGGGGTTGGTGACCGTGACCGGAAACGTCCCGGTCGCGGATTCGGCGGCGCAGCGCGTCGAGTCGGCGATCGGCCAGGGCGCGGTGACCGCGTCGCCGTTCGGGATGGCGATGGTCGCGGCGTCGATCGTGCGCGGTTCGACACCGCTTCCGATGATCGTGCAGGACGAGCCGGCGACCGCGGATCGGACCGTGGACGCCGCGCCTGCACCGGTGACCGCGGCGTTACGAACTATGATGCGCGAGACCGTGACCGGCGGGACCGCAACCGTTTTGAACGACATTCCGGAACTGATCGGCAAAACGGGGACCGCAGAGTACGGTGGCACGAACGAGGCGCACGGATGGTTCATCGGAGCGCAGGACGATCTCGCGTTCGCGGTTTTCGTTGCAGGAGCAGGGAGTTCGGCTCCTGCGCTGGACGTGGCCGGGCGCGTGCTCAGGAGGTGATTCGGACCTCGTAGTCCAACTGTGACAGCATCGTAGGCAAGCTGTGCTTGAGGCTCAAGTGACTGAAGTGAAGGTTGATCTTTATGGGTTCTCGGGAACGGCGACGAGTGCGAGTGGTCGCCCTCATCTCCGCGATCGTGATCTGTGTGACGGCCGGTGTCGTGGCGTTCACGATCGCCGACTCGCGCAGCGATGTGGAGCGCCTCGTCGACGATTTCGTAGCCGAATTGAACGAACGTGACGCCGAGGGCGCCGCAGCCCTGACGTCCTACCCGAACGCGGCGTCCGCGACGCTGACCCAGCTGTTCGACGGACTGTCCGACGGCACGGTCGAGTACGAGATCACCCAGCTGGTCGAGCTTTCCGGTGAGTCCGGTTACTTCACGCTCGAGGGGAATTGGAACTTCGGACCGGACAAGGACTGGTCCTATCAGGTCGACGGTTCCGTCAAGAAGCTCGCCGTCGGCTGGCGCGTGTCGTGGAGCCCCGACGTCGTCGTACCCGATCTCGGCGGCGGACGCACCGTGCACCACGTACGCACCGACGCCGCGCCACCGAAAATCTTCGATCGCAACGGGCAGTTGCTGATGGCCGAGCAGACGATCAACACGGTCGTGCTCGATCCCGCGAAGATGCCCGATCCGGTGCTGACGACCACGCTGCTCGGTGACGTCCTCGAACCGGTCGCACCGGTCATCACGGCCGCGTCCATGCAGCAGCGCCTCGCGGAACAGCCCGGTGAGCGGATCGCCGCCGTCAAACTGCGCGACCAGGACTACCAGTTCCTCGAGGACGACATCGTCGCGATTCCCGGCGTCGAGGTGATCAAGACCCCGACCCTCATCAGCGCCGATCGCCGGATCTCGAGCCCGCTGCTCGACTCCTTGCGCAGCGCGTGGCAGCTCGAACGCGACCGGACCGCCGGCTGGGCGGTGACCCTGGAGGATCCGCAGGCCGGCCCCATTCAGGTCGCCGGATTCCAGGGCCCGCCGCCGCCGGATCTCGTCTCGACCCTCGACTCGCACGTCCAGCTCGCCGCTAAGGAGGCCGTCGTCAGCGTCGGAACTCCCGCCGCGATCGTCGCGATCCAGCCGTCCACCGGCGGCATAATCGCCGTCGACGTGAACAACCAGGCCATGGAACTCGGGGCCGTCGCGACCCGCGGCCTGTACCCGGCGGGGTCGGCGATGGACCCGGTCCGTGTCGCGGCGGGTATGGCGCTGGGGAAGGATCCGGCGCAGGTCAGCACCGCCGAACTCGGCGACATCGCGCGCAGGCTCGGTCTCGGCCTCGACTACACCGTGCCCGGATTCGAATTCGAGACCGCGCAGTTCGGGCAGAACCGCAGCGGCGTCGTGCAGTTCACGGGTTCCCCGGCGGACAGCGAAGCACTGCTCAGCCCGATGGGAGCCGCGATGCTCGCGGCGTCGATCGCGCGCGGCGACGCGGCGATGCCGATGATCGTGCAGGGGCAGCCGGCGACCGTCGCGGAACCGGCCGAGCCGCTGCCGGCCGAGACGATCGACGCCTTGCGCGCGATGATGGTCGACAACGTCCAGAACGGACCGGCGTCGTTCCTCAGGGGGCATGCCGGTCTGACGGGCATCGCGGGGGACAACGGCGACGACCGCTGGTTCTACGGGGTGAGCGGCGACATGGCGTTCGCGGTGTTCGTCGCGAACGCCGACGGCGGCGACCGCGCGATCAAGATGGCCGACATGTTCCTGCGCGAACTCGGGAAGCCCGCCGACGCATTCTGACCGGACACGGCCCCAGCGTTCGCGGGTGAAAGCGGACCCCGGTACGTTTGTTCGTCGTGACCCTCTTCGACCTGCTGCTGCTCGTCGTTGCGGGCTTCTTCGCCGGGCTGATCGGCTTCGTCACCGGACTCGCCTCGATCGTGTCCTATCCCGCGCTGCTCGCGGTCGGCCTGTCGCCGGTCGCGGCGAACGTCACCAACACCGTCGCGATGGTCGGTGTCGGGGTCGGTGCGTTGTCGAACTCGGCGCGCGAGGTCGTCGACACCGGGCCGCGGGTGTGGCGATGGACCGCCTACGCGGCGATCGGCGGTGTGGTCGGTGCGGTCGTGCTGCTCGCGGCGCCGGAAGGGTCCTTCGAGGCGATCGTCCCGTATCTGGTGGCGCTCGCCGCGCTCGCGTTGCTGTTCCAGCCCCGGATCCGCGCGTTCGCCGGGGGCCGCGATCTGCCGCGCACGTTCTCGGCGGCGGTATTCCTCGTCGCCGTGTACGGCGGTTACTTCGGTGCCGGCGCCGGGGTGATCTTCCTGGCGCTCATCCTCGTGTGTTCGTCGGAGACGATCTGGCGGGCGAGCATCCTCAAGAGTTACCTGCTCGGCGTCGCGAACCTGGTCGCCGCGATCGGCTTCGCCGCGTTCGGTCCGGTGCACTGGCCCGCGGCCCTCGCGATGGCGATCGGGACCGTCGCCGGCGGCTGGTGCGGCCCGCCGGTCGTCAAGCGCATTCCGCCGGGCGTGCTGCGGGTCGGTGTGTCGATCGCCGGTTTCGGGCTCGCCGCGTGGCTCGCCCTGCGGTAGCCACGGTGGCAGGGGCGAAGACGGTCCGGCGTCAGTGCACGCCCTGCATCATCCTGCGAATCCACGGCGAGATCGCCATCAGCACGATGCCCACACCGATCGACGCCCCGCCGATCCACAGGTAATAGGGCACCTCGTTGTTCTCGTCGTAGTACTTGGCGAGGGTGCCGGCCATCGCCGTGCCCAGGGCCACCGACAGGAAGAACAACGCCACCATCTGCGTGTGGAAGTTCTGCGGAGCCAGCTTCGTCGACAGCGACAGGCCCACCGGGGACAGGAACAGTTCGGCGAACGTGAACAGCAGCAGGATGCCCACCAGGCCGAGCAGCGGCGCGCTGTTCGGACCACCACCGGACATCGGAATGAAGCACAGGAACGCGATGCCCATGATGATCGTGCCGATCGAGAACTTCATCGGTGACGAGGGCTGCCGCGGTCCCAGCTTCGTCCACGCGGCGGCGAACACACCCGCGAAGACGATGATGAACACCGGGTTGATGGACTGCACCCAGGACGGCGGGAAGTCCCAGCCGAACAGGTTCCGGTTCAGCCGCGTGTCCGAATACACCGCGACCATCGTGAACTGCTGCTGGAACAGCGACCAGAACGCGGCGCTCGCCAGGAACATCGGGATGAACGAGATGACGCGCTTGCGCTCGACCGGTGTGATCGCCCGGCTCGACAGGATGATCACGAAGTAGACGACCGCCGCGACGATCGTCAGTGTCACGACGATGTCGGACATGTTGTCGCTGGTGATCAGGCCGGTCAGCGATGCCACGGCGATGATCACCACCGCGGCGGCCGCGATGGCCGCGACGCGCATGCGCAGCGTGGCCGGAAGCGGATGCGGGGGTGTCGCGCCGATGCCGCCGAGCCGCTTGCGGCCGATCGAGTACTGGATCAGGCCGATGGCCATGCCGATCGCGGCGAGCCCGAAGCCGTAGTGGAAGCCCATGTTGGTCTGCACCCAGCCGGTGAGCAGCGGGCCGACGAGGGCACCGAGGTTGATGCCCATGTAGAAGATCGAGAAGCCCGCGTCGCGGCGTTCGTCGTGTTCGTCGTACAGGTCGCCGACCAGCGACGTCGCGTTCGCCTTGAGGCCACCGCTGCCGACCGCGACGAGCACGAGACCCACCCCGACCCCTGCGAGTCCGGGAATGACAGCCAGTGCGATGTGGCCGCACATGATCATCACGGCGCTGTAGAACAAGGTTCGTTCGGAGCCGAGCAACCGGTCGGCGATCCAGGCGCCGAGGATCGTCGACAGGTAGACGGTGCCGCCGTAGGCGCCGACGATCGACGTCGCGGCCGCCTGGCTGATCCCCAGCCCGCCCTCTTCGACCGAGTAGTACAGGTAGTAGATCAGGATTCCCTGCATGCCGTAGAAGGAGAAGCGTTCCCACATCTCGACACCGAACAGGTTGGCCAGCGCGAGCGGCTGGCCGAAGAACCGGTGGTCCGACTGCGAATCCGGACGTGCCGCGGTGTCACTCATGAAAGTCACTTTCCCACCGGGCACGCACCCACGGGGATATTTCGAAGGTCAGCGCGTCGGCGTCACCGGGTCGCGACGTCGCGGCGACGGGCCCACACCCGGGCGATCACACGCCAGCCGACCAGGAACAGTCCGAGGAACAGGGTCGCGACCACGATGAACGCCGTCGCCGTGCCCTGCCCGGTCACCGCGCGCAGCAGCATGCCGACGACGAGGGTGCACAGCCACACGAGGATCCCGGTAGGGACGGCGGCGCGGGCGTCGAACTTGTCGCGATAGAGCCCCGCGGTCGCGAACCAGCCGACGGTCAATCCGGCGAGGAACGGCCACGCAGTGGTCGCGATACCCGGAATGTTCAGGGTTTCGTCGTGACTCGAGCGCCCGAGAGCGGCGAAGACGACTACGAGGACGATATCGATCACCAGCGCCGGCGCGTACTTTTTCACGGGTTCAAGGGTAGGTCGGTGGCGCGGATGCGCGTCCTTCGGCCCCGGACGAAAACGAGCGCCCTCCGGAGACGGAGGGCGCTCGTTCGGAGTGGTGACGCAGGTCAGGCCTGCAGACCCGCCTCGATCTCGAGGTTGATGGTGATCTTGTCGCCGACGACGGCGCCGCCACCCTCGAGCGGCATGTCGATGCTGATGCCGAAGTCCTTGCGGTTGATGACGGTGGTGGCCTCGAAGCCGGCGACCGGGCCGTTGCCCATGCCCGGGTTGACGCCGTTGAACTCGAGTTCGAGCTCGACGGGCTTGGTGACGCCGCGGAGGGTGAACTCACCGTCGACGACGAAGCCCTTGCCGGTGCTGCGGATGCCGGTGGAGGTGAAGGACGCGGTGGGGAACTTCTCGGCTTCGAAGAAGTCGGCGGACTTCAGGTGCACGTCGCGGTCGCTGTTCCGGGTGTCGATCGAGTCGACGGCGATCTCGGCGGACACGGCGGCGGTGCCGTCCTCGGCGACGGTCACGGCGCCGGAGAAGTTCGTGAAGTTACCGCGAACCTTGCTGACCACGAGGTGGCGGACGGTGAAGCCGACGGTCGAGTGGACGGGGTCGATGGCCCAGGTGCCGGCGGTCAGGCCCGGGAACGTCGCGGTGGTGGCGGTGGTCATGGCAACTCCTCGTACTGATCAAAGTTTCAACTTCTGATGTGTTCCACCATGACACCGGATGGTTGATTACGCAACTATTGTGTGGTGCGGATCACTACAGAATGCGGTCGGGAGCCGGGCCGGGATCGCCCTCGGCCCGGGGAGGGGAAGCGGGCCGGCGCGTGAGCAGCGACCGGGCCTGGTGCTCCCGTTCCAGATCCAGTTCGGCGTCGTCGATGCGATGCGACCGATACAGCACCGCGATCACGATCCAGCCCACGACCGCGACGATCACGAAGCTGACCATGCGATACACGAACACCGCCGCCAGCGACTGCGACGCACTCATCCCCGCCGCCGTCAGCGTCGCGATCAACGTGCCGTCGACGAAACCGAGCCCGCCCGGCGCCAGCGGCACACTCGCCACCGCCTTGGCCGCGGTGAACGCGATCAGCAACCCCGGCAGCGACGGATCCCCACCGACCGTCCAGCACGCGAGGCCCAGGCACGCGACGTCGAACACCCGGTGCACGCCGGACCAGCCCAGCGCCGTCAGGGCATCCCGCCGGCCCAGGTCCACCGACTCGAGCTGGCCCAGGATCCGTTCGAACGACTCGACACCGGTCTCGGCCGGCTTCTTCGTCAACCGGTTGACGCGGTGGATCACCCACAGACCCAGCGCCTCGATCGACGACGGATTCCTCGCGACATGACGCAACCCGAAGAAGAGTGCGAACACTCCCGCGACGGCCAGCACCAGCGTGACCGGGCTGACCCGCGACCCGACCGCCAGCGCCCCGGCCACCCCCACCGCGGCGAGGGTCGCCGTCGCGATCACCCCGGACACCGCCAGCTGCCAGGATGCGACGACCGGCGTCGCACCCCATCGGCGCGTCTCCTTGTACGTGAACGCCGTGGAGAACACCGGCCCGGCGGGCAAGGTCACCGACATCGCCGTGCTCGCGTAGACCACCGACGCCGATCGGAAGTGTCCGACGGTGACCCCGCCGGCATGAAGCAGGCGCTGCTGGACACCGGCGAAGCCGCTCAGCGCCGCGGCCTGGGCCGCGATACACGCCGTGAACCAGCCCCAGTGCATCTCCGTCAGGGCACGCCACGAATCGCTCAGCGACGGCCACAGGTAGACACCCTCGACGGTCAGCAGCACCACGAGTGCGACGCCGAGCAGCCATTTCACCCATGCGAAGGCGCCCCGACGCGGCGCTGCGCCGGGACGGGGTGGTTCATCGCGAGGCGGCGCCACGCGGATCAGCGTAGCCAACGCCGCGATGCGACCGGTCTCACTTCACTCGGGATATTTGATCGGTGAGGCCAGGTGGGTCAGCCGTCGGCGACCCCGCAGCTGCACCTCGTCGCCCAGCTCCCACTGCGCGCGCTCCTCGTCGTCGGCGAAGTACAACGCGCTCGACGACGCCAGCACCCGGCTCGGACGCATCTTCGCGAGCTCGGTCAGGCGCGACGCCTCGTTCACCGGATCACCGATCACCGTGTACTCGAACCGCTCGGCCGCGCCGATGTTGCCGGCCACCGCGAGCCCCGCCGACACCCCGATACCGATGTCGAGGCCGGTGATCTCGTCGAGCGCGAACCGCAGCTCCCGCGCCGCGGCCAGTGCCGCGGTGGGTGCATCCGGGCGGTCCAGCGGTGCCCCGAAGATCGCCAGCGCCGCGTCACCCATGAACTTGTTGACGAACCCGTGATGCCGGTCGACGACGTCGACCACGACCCGGAAGAACTCGTTGAGCAGGTCCACGACCTCGTTCGGCGGCCGTTCCGCGGCGGTCGCCGTGGAGCCGACCATATCGACGAACAGCACCGCCACGTACCGGGTCTCGCCGCCCAGTTCGGTGCCGTACTGCAGCGCGCGGCGCGCGACGTCCTCGCCGACGTGCTGACCGAACAGTTCGCGCAGCCGTCGCCGCTCGTCGGACTCGGCCATCATCCGGTTGAAGCCGACCTGCAGGCGACCCATCTCGCTGCCGTCGAACACCTCGACCTGCACACCGGTCGCGCCGCGCTGCACCCGTTCGATCGCCCAGCGCAGCTGTTTGACCGGATCGGAGATCTGCGCCGAGGTGAGCGTCGACAGGACCAGCGCCAGTCCGATCGCCATGATCGACAGCGCGAGAATCGCCCACGACAGCGAATCGGACGAGAATTCCATGTCCGAAGTGAGCTGCGTGACGCACAACAGCACGATGCCGGCCACAGGCATCAGGGTGCCCAGCCCCCACGTCATCGCCAGCCGGGTGCCGACCCCCGGCGCCATGGTCCGGTCGAACCGGCCCTCGCTGAGCGCCTGGGCCGCCACCGGCCGCAGGATCCGCTCACCGAGCATGTAGGTGAACCCGAAGGTGCTCGTCGCGGCCATCGCCACGGTGATCGCCACCGCCGCGGCCAGCGACGGCATCTCCTCCGCGGTGAGGAACACGAACAGCACGCCGCCGAGAATCCACAGCACGAGATGCACGATGGCCTGCCGCAGCGGTGCGTGCAGCGCAGCCATCTGCTCCGATCGCGTCGGCGGGCCCCCGCGCAACTGCCACCGGACCACCGACCGCAGCATCACCGCCGCGGCCGTGAGACTGACGACACCGGCGAAGGCGAGGTACACGGCGAACACCGCGAAGTTGCGGACCCGGTCCGCGATGATGTTCTCCGATTCCGAGATCGGGATGCCGTAGCGGACGAACGCGAAGACCAACAGGGCGCCGAACAGGTTCGACGCCCCCATCGAGACCATATAGAGGGGCCAGCGACTACGCAGAGTCGTCGCGACAGCCCGATATGACCTCAACACGACTTCAAATCAAACCACTGTAACGACCGTCACAGCACGTCGTGGTCCATAAAACGCGTCACCGAACCCTACGATCTCCCCGATCGACACGAATCGGGGGACGTGGGTAATGGGAGGAACCGCACGAGGACGGCACGATGCCGATCCGGATGCGCCGCTGTGGCGAGCTTCGCAGGTGTTCCGCCTCGTCACTCTCGCCTACGCGGTCGGCTCCCACATCTCGACCGTCCCCAACTACACCCGGCCCGGACTGGGCTGGTTCTTCATCGCCCTTCTCGCGGCGTGGTCGGTGCTCTCGGCGGTCCTGCTGTCGCGCGGAACGGCCCAACGCCGGCAGGTGGTGGCACTCGACCAGATCGTCGCGATCGCCCTCATGGGTGCGACCCGACTGATCGCCGACCACGACTGGTACAGCAACCACCAGACGATGCCGACCACACTGTGGGTCGCCAACGCCGTGCTGTCCGCCGCGGTGCTCGGCGGCCCGGTCGCCGGGACGTGCTCGGCCCTCGTGATGGCCACCGTCAGCGCCGTCGTGCGTGACCAGATCAACCTCGACCTGTGGCGGGACGCGACCGCCCCCGTGCTCGTCGCCGTCGGCGTCGCGATGGGGTTCGCGACCGTGACCGCGCGCCGCGCCCACCGGCAACTCGAACAGGCGGTGCGGATGGCCGCCGCCGCCGAGGAACGCGACCGGCTCGCCCGCCAGGTGCACGACGGGGTGCTGCAGGTGCTCGCCCTCGTCCAGCGGCGCGGGAACGAACTGGGGGGACCGGCAGCCGAGCTGGCCCGTCTGGCCGGCGAGCAGGAAGCCGCGCTGCGGATGCTCATCTCCGAACAGGGCACCCGGG
>NZ_JBMBTE010000159.1:0-9556 GCF_048897285.1 Rhodococcus sp. O3 | reverse complement strand
TCGAAGGACCGGCGCAGGGCGACGGCGACGGTGACACCCGGGCCGACACCGGACGCGACGAGGCGGCGGGCGAGCCGCCGGGACCGGTCCGCCAGCTCGGCGTAGGTGTACTCGGCCCCGTCGAATTCGACGGCCACGGCGTCGGGGGTGGCCGCGGCCTGTGCGGCGAAGGCGGCGGGCAGGGTGTCCGGTCGCGCCGGCTCGGGCGACCCCTGCTCCTCCCCCGCGAACGCGGCGAGGTCCTCGGACAGTTCGGCCAGGGCGGCGGCGACGTCGTCGGGACCACTCCCGGCGAGCCCGGGCAGCAGTCCGGTGAGAACGACGGGAACGAGTGCGTCGGGTCCGATCGCGTCACCCATGGCGGCGCCGAGCGCGGCCAGTTCCTCGTTGAGGCCGGCGTAGGTGACGACGGCACCATCGCGCACCAGCGCGACCCGTTCCGGGTCACGTGAGACGACATTCGCGATCAGTCGCGGCAGATTCTCGAGTTCCGACCGTCCGGAATCCTCGACATCCCGCATCCCGTATTCCACCTTTCCCCACATCGCTGTGCGCAGGCGGAGTCGCCGTCGACACCCTCCCGCGACCGCCCGAGCGCGAGCCGGGAGGTCTCGCAGCATGGTCGTCGCACGGCATGGTCGGGGTCCTTCACACCGCCGCGACCGCGCTGACGATCGCCAAACATACAGGCTGTTTTCTGTTCACGGAACCGCCCGTCCGGACATTCCCGGCGCGGCCCCGGGGTCCGGTACCCCGGGAGCCCGCTGCGCGGAACGCCCTGCTAAGGTCGCGTTCGTCCGACACGGGGTGCTCCGTACGCGCGGGGCTGAGATCACACCCGTAGAACCTGATGCAGTTAACACTGACGAAGGGATGTCCCGGCATGTCTGTGCCCGTCGACGTTTCACCTCCCGTGACCACAGGCCGCTTCACCGATCGGATGTGGCAGCACACCGAGACGCTGCGCCGGTCGATCGACGACCTCGAATTCCTCCACCGCCTGGGCGACGGAACGCTGCCGCTCGACGCCTTCCGCTACTACATCGAGCAGGACGCGCTGTACCTCGCGGGTTACGCCAAGGCCCTCGCGCTGCTGTCCGCCAAGTCCCCCGACCCGGCGACCGCCGCGTTCTGGGCGACCAGTGCCGCCACGGCGGCCACCGAGGAGTCGGCTCTGCACCGGAGCCTGCTCACCGGCGGGGTCCTGCCGCCCGGCGAGGCCGCGCCCGCCCACTCCCCCGCCTGCCTCGGCTACGTCTCCTATCTCACGGCGACCGTCGCCACCGAGCCGTACGCGGTCGGTGCCGCGGCCGTGCTGCCGTGCTTCTGGATCTACGCCGAGGTGGGCCGAGACCTCGCCGCGCGTGCCTCCGGGGTCCTCGCCACCGACCCGCAGCACCCGTATGCGCAGTGGGTGACCACCTACGACGCCCCCGAATTCCACGCCGCGGTCGCGACGGCCCGCGAACTGGTCGACGCCGCGGCGGTCGCCGCCACCGATGCCGACCGTGCCGCGATGCTCGACGCGTTCACCGTCGCGACCCGCTACGAGCTGATGTTCTGGGACACCGCGCTGCACCGGCAGGAATGGCCGGAATCGTGACTCTCCGCCGCCTCACCGCCCTGCTGGTCGCGATCGTCGCGATCGCCTTGGTCCCGGCCTGTTCCTCGTCGGAGTCGGACGACACGATCCGTTTCGCACTGGACTGGACCCCCAACACCAACCACACCGGCCTGTACGTGGCGATGCAGGAGGGGTTGTTCGACGACGCCGGTCTCGACGTGGAGATCCTGCCGTACAACAACACGACCCCCGACACCCTCGTCGACGCGGGCAACGCCGAGTTCGGCATCTCCACCCAGGGGATGACGACGTTCGCCCGCGCCGCCGGATCGCGGACCGTCTCGGTGCTCGCCCCGCTGCAGCACTGGGCGACCGGTATCGCCGTCAAGGCGGACCGCGCCGATCTCGCGCGGCCGAGGGACCTCGACGGTCACATCTACGCCGGGTTCGGCGATCCCGGCGACGAGGAGACCCTGCGTCAGGTCATCCGCAACGACGGCGGCCGCGGCGAGTTCACCTCCGTCGTCCTCGGTACGTCCGCGTACGAGGCGGTGTACTCGGGAACCGCGGACTTCACCGCGTCCTATCTCGCGTGGGAGGGCATCGAGGCCGAACACCGCGGCCTGCCGATGCGCTACTTCTCGTACACCGACTACGGGTTCCCCGACGCCTACGCGATCGTGATCAGCGGCAACGAGGACTGGCTGGCCGAACACCCGGAGCAGGCACGCGCGTTCGTGCAGGCCGTTCAGCGCGGCTACGAGATCGCCGCGGAGGATCCCGATCGCGCCGCCCGGGACCTCATCGACGCCAACCCGGGCGCCTTCGAGGACGAAGCGCTCGTCTTCGAGAGCCAGCGCATGCTCTCGGCGGACCAACTGCGCGACGAGAACGGGAACGTGGGCACCCAGACCCTCGAACGCTGGACCGGCTACTCGCGGTTCCTGTACGAGAAGGGGCTGCTCGCCGGACCCGACGGCCGGCCGCTGACCGAGGAGCCGGACTGGTCCACCTACTTCACCGATGACTACCTCACGTCCTGATCCGTCGTCACCGCGCTGGGTCCGCATCGCCGCCCCCGCCGCGGTGGTCGTGCTCGCGCTCGTCGCGCTCTGGCAGCTGTACGTGACGGTCTCCGGGATCCGCCCGCAGGTGCTGCCCTCCCCCGCGCGGGTGCTCGGGCAGGGGTGGGCGCACCGCGACGACCTGGCCGCCCACACCTGGTCGACGTTGCAGGTGACGATCATCGGGTTCGCGGTGTCCCTCGTGGTCGCGTGGGCCTTGGCGATCGTCGTGGACTTCTCGCCGTGGCTGCGCCGCGCGCTGGTGCCGTTGTTCGTGGTGTCGCAGACCCTGCCGATCATCGCGATCGCCCCGCTGATGATCATCTGGTTCGGTTTCGGGTTGCTGCCGAAGGTCCTGGTGATCGCGCTGGCGACGTTCTTCCCCATGGCGATCGGGCTGATCGAGGGGTTCGCCGCGGCGGACCGGGAGGCCGGGGCGTTGCTGCGCAGCATGGGCGCATCCCGCGGCCAGGTGTTCCGGTACGTGCGCCTGCCGTCGGCGCTGCCGCGGTTCTTCACGGCGCTGCGCATCGGCATCACCTACGCAGTGGTCGGCGCGGTGTTCGCCGAGTACGTGGGGGCCACGTCGGGACTGGGGATCTACATGAGCACCCAGAAGAACTCGTTCCGCACGGATCTGGTGCTCGCCGCGGTGCTCGTCACCGCCGCGCTGTCGCTGGCGCTGTATCTGCTCACCTATCTGGTCGAGCGGATCGTCGCCCCCTGGGCTCTGACCACCGGGAACCGCACATGAGTGCCGTGACCGTCTCCGCGGTGCGCCGTTCCTTCGCGGATCGTCCGGTGCTCGACGGCATCGACTTCGACGTGGCCGGGGGCGAGTTCGTCTCGGTGATCGGACCGAGCGGCTCCGGCAAGTCCACGCTGTTCGGGTTGATCGCCGGTCTCGACACCCCCGACACCGGCACCGTCACCGTCGGCGGCGCACCGGCCGCGCCCGGCCGGGCCGCGTTGATGCCACAGAAGGACCTGCTGTTCCCGTGGCGCAGCGTCGTCGACAACTGCGCGCTCGGCCTCGAGGTTCAGGGAATCCCGCGCGCCGAAGCCCGGGCGCGGGCGGCGAACCTGTTCCCCGCCTTCGGGCTGGCCGGGTTCGAGAATGCCCGTCCCGGGGAACTGTCCGGCGGGATGCGCCAACGGGCGGCGCTGGCACGCACGGTCGTGCAGGGCCGCGACGTCGTGCTCCTCGACGAGCCGTTCGGCGCGCTGGATTCGCTGACGCGCACCGACATGCAGTTGTGGTTGCAGGACGTGTGGATGCGGGACCGCTGGACGGTGCTGATGATCACGCACGACGTGCGCGAGGCGGTGTTGCTGTCCGATCGGGTGCTCGTGCTCTCGCCGCGCCCGGCGCGGATCCGGCACGAGGTGCGGGTCCCGCTGCCCAGGCCGCGCACGCTCGAGACACTCACCGATCCGGATTTCGTGGCGCTGGAACGCGAACTCGTCGACATCCTGCACTCCACCGCGTAGCGGGACTTCGGACCGCTCGAACGAATACCGAAGTGCACCGGTCGGACTCGGGGCGGCTGCGGCGACCGTCTTCGGGTTCAGGTCGCCGGGGCCGGGCCGCCGGGGTGAGGCAGTGTTGCGATGAGGCCCGCGATCAGAATGTCCAGGCCGCGTTCGAGTTCCGCGGCACCGTCGTACGACGCCAGCACGGGTGCGAGGCTGCGAAGGAGCGGGAACTCGCCGATGGGCAGGCGATGCAGGCCCAGACGCAGCAGGTCTTCGTGCTCGTCGGGTCGTTCGACGAGTTCCTGGAGTTCGTTCAGGACGTGACCGTAGAGGAAGCCGAAGAGCGCCCGGTAGACGTGCAGGGCGTCGGTCGCGGTGAAACCGGCCCGGGTGAGCAGGGTGAGGATGTCTTCGAGCGGACGCAGTGTCCCCCTGGGCCGCAATCCGAGGGGTGTCTCCAGGGGACGGGTGACCAACAGGGGGACCACGTGGGGATGCTCGAGCGCCAACCGGCGGAAGTTCCGGGCGACCTCCCGGAGCTGAATCGTCCAATCTCCGTCGTCGGTGCCGACCTCGAGTTGTTCGAGGACACTCTCGGCGACGGCGTCGAGGAGAGCGGCCTTGTTCGGGGCGTGACGGTAGAGGGTCATCGGGTCGCGGCCGAGGACTTTGCCCAGCCGGCGCATGGACAGCGCATCGATTCCGTCGCTGTCGACGATCTCGAGTGCCGCAGCGACGATTCGCCGCTGGGTGATCGGGCCTCGATCACCGCCTGAGCTGCGCGGGGGACGAGCGGGAGATTCGGCCATCGGAGCCCTTCCTTCACTCACTGCTACCAGCGTAGGCCTCTGCCGTAGACCTTGGGTGTAGGTCTACAGTGTTGACACCCCGGCGAAGGCGGCGTTGACTGGTCCTACAACGTGGACCTCGGGCAGCGGTCACGATCATCGTCTTCGGGAACGTCCTTCTCGCCAGTCGCTCTCGCCGCCCACACCCGGGGTTTCCGGGTGAGGTCGGAACCTGGAGCACACCATGGCCATCTCCGACATCAAGGAGTACGCGCATCTCACCGCCGAGGACGTCGAGGCGCTCAGCGACGAGCTGACCGACATTCGCCGCAACGTCGTCGAGTCGCTCGGCGCCGCCGATGCCGCCTACATCCGCCGCACCATCGCCTTCCAGCGGCTACTGGATGCCGCTGCGCGGCTGGTGATCCACGGCAGCAGGGGCCTGCCGGGCCTGATCCTCGGGACGGCAGCGCTCGGTGTGGCCAAGAGTGTCGAGAACATGGAGATCGGCCACAACGTCTCCCATGGCCAGTGGGACTGGATGAACGACCCCGAAATCCATTCCAGCACCTGGGAATGGGACATGGCGGGCCCCTCGTCGCAGTGGCGCTACTCCCACAACTACCGCCACCACGTGTTCAGCAACGTCGTCGGACTGGACGACGACCTCGGCTACGACGTCTTCCGCATCACCCGTGACCAGCCGTGGAAGCCTGTACATCTCCTGCAACCGCTGCAGAATCTGTTGCTGGCCGCCACATTCGAATGGGGCATCGCTCTGCACGACGTACACGCCCGGCCGGACCTCGCCGGTGCCGCCGGGAAATCCGACCGCTTTCGAACGCTGATCAAGAAGATCGCCCGTCAGACAGGCAAGGACTACCTGCTCTTTCCCACCCTCAGCGGACGCCGCTGGCGACGAACGCTGACGGCGAACGTGACCGCGAATCTGCTGCGGAACGTGTGGGCGTACGTGGTGATCTTCTGCGGGCACTTCCCCGACGGCGCCGAGAAGTTCACGCTCGCGGAATTCGAGAACGAGACGAAGGCCGAATGGTACCTGCGGCAGATGCTCGGCACGGCCAACTTCCGTGCCGGCCCGGTGATGGCATTCCTGAGCGGGAACCTCTGCTACCAGATCGAGCATCACCTGTTCCCCGATATCCCGAGCAATCGCTATGCGGAAATCTCGAGCAAGGTGCGAGCACTGTGCGACAAGTACGACCTGCCCTACACCACCGGCCCCCTCGCACGGCAGTACCTGCTGACGCTGCGCACCATCCACAAGCTCGCACTGCCCGACCGGTTCCTGCGAGCGACCGCCGACGATGCCCCGGAGACCGCCTCCGAACTGAAATTCCGCGCCGTGCGTGAGACCGGCGGAGAGGCCCCGGCTTCCCGCATCGGGCTGCGGACAGCCCTGCGCAACCTGCCCCGGAACCGTCGCACCCGCTGACGGAGAACCCCCTCCTCGGCACCCGCCGCGCCGCTGGCCGGCGTAGTACCTTGCTGTCGACGACCGCTCGCTCGGCCGGTCGCGATACTCCCGTCGGGCCGCAGGAACTTGTCGACCCTCCGGCCTCCCGTCACGACAATTGCAGTGCCGCTTCGAGTTCCACGAGCGACTCGTCCAGGTGCACCAGGATCCGCTGCAGGCTCGGAACCGCGCGACGCCCGCCCACGACACCGAAGTCGACGGACTTCTCGGTGTTCGTCACCGTGATGTTCAACGCCAGACCGTCCATGACTATGGAGGTCGGATAGATCCCCTCGAGATGGGATCCCATCCAGTACAACGGCTTCCGAGGACCCGGCACGTTGGAGATGACGATGTTGAACGGTGGCGGGGTCAGCCGGACGAACCCGGGTACCGGAGCCAGGCCGAGCGGCGAGATCATCACCCCGGACCACGCGAGTGCCTGCAGCGCGGTCATGTCACCGAACAGCGACTTACCCTGGCTCATCGAGTCGGAGATCACGGCGAGCCGGTCGAGCGGGTCCGCACGGTCGGTGCCGAGATTGCACAACGTCACACCGACACTGTTGCCACCGTCCGCCGGCCGGTCCTTGGGGCGGAGCGAGACCGGAACCATCGCGATCAGCGGATCATCCGGCAGCGCATCGTGTTCGAGCAGATAGGCCCGCAACGCACCGGCGCACATAGCGAGGACCACATCGTTGCCCGATACGTTCGCGGCACGGCGTACGCGGGCGAGTCGCTCGCGGTCCCAGGACTGCGCGGCGAACCGTCGCGCACCTCCGATCGGCACGTTGAACATCGTGCGGGGCGCCTCGTACGGCAGCGCGACCTTGCGCGGACCGACGGCGAGCCGCCCGATCCGCACTGCCGCCGGAACAGCATCGGCGACATCACCGGCCAGCGACCGCGCCGTCCCGAGCAACGATCCGGCAGTCCCGAGCAACGATCCGGACGACGCAGCGCCGTCGCTGCCGGCTCTGTCCGGGCGCGGCAGGTGCCACGGGGCGACCGGCTCGGCGAGATCCGGGTCGGGGCTCAGGGTGCGCTGCAGCAACCGCAGCGCCGATACCCCGTCGACCAGCGAATGGTGGATTTTCGAATACCACGCGAACCGTCCACCCTCGAGCCCTTCGATCAGGTACATCTCCCACAGTGGCCGGTGCCGGTCGAGCAGGGTGCCGTGCAACCGGGAGACGAGGGCGAACAGTTCCCGGAAGCGGCCGGGGGCAGGCAGTGCCGAGTGTCGCACGTGGTATTCGAGGTCGACGTCGCGGTCCTCGGACCACCACACGTGCCCGAGCGTCGAAACCGGATCGCCGGGACGCCGGCGGAACAGCGGGTCGATGTCGGTGATGCCGATCATGCGGGTGTACAGATCGGCGACGTAGTCCGGTCCGGCATCCGTGGGCGGAGTGAACAACTGGACCGATCCGACGTGCATCGGGTGTTCGCGGGTCTCGGCGAACAGGAATATCGAATCCGTAACGGACATGATTCCCACCTGCGGTGTCCCTTTCGCGAGGATCTCTATCCAGTTACGAACCTGCCGACCATGTTACGTCGGACGTACCGTCGGGTAGTCGGAGTTCAGCAAGCATCCACTGGGGAAGGGGCGAGCGAAAGCAGCGACGAGGAGGCCGCGCATGAACACCGCACTGGCACGTACAGCACTGTCCACCGCAGCCCCGATCGCGCTCGTGACCACCCCGGTGCTGGTGCGCGAATTCGCCGGGATCAGCAACGCTTCACGTCTACTGTCCTTGTCGGTGCGCCGGACCGTTCGTCCCGCCATCGATGCGTGGGCGCTGGCACCGAACCTTCCGTGGCCGACCACCCTCGTCGAGCGGCTCGCGTTTCCGCTCGCCCCGGTGCCCGGCACCCGGCGGTGGCCGGTGAAGCTGCCGACCTGTCCGGCCGAATACCTCGCCGGGCCCGGCGTCGACACGGCGGTACCGGGCGGGCAGACCACCATCCTGTATCTGCACGGCGGCGCATTCCTGTGCTGCGGGCTGGGCACCCACCGGCAGATGGTGTCGCGGATCTCCGCGGCCACCGGCGCCCCGGTGCTCAACGTCGGCTACCGGATGCTGCGCGGCCACCCGATCCGCCACTCCGTCGAGGACGGGGTCGCGGGGCTGCGATGGCTCCTCGCTCAGGGTGTCCCGATCGAACGCATCGTGATCGCGGGCGATTCCGCGGGCGGATTCCTCTCGTTCGCGGTGGCGCTCGAGTCGCTGCGGCTGGGCCTGGGCCGGCCCGCGGGCATCGTCGCGCTGTCACCGCTGACCGACCTCGATCCGCACGGCAAACTCGACCACCCGAATTCGCGGCACTGCGCGCTGTTTCCGCGCCGGGCCGTTCCCGCCCTGGCCTCCCTCATCGAGCGGGTCGACACGGCCCGCGGCGCCGGCCACGAACCCGTCGGCTCACCCGTCGATGCCGACCTGAGGGGTATGCCGCCCACTCTGATCCAGACCGGTTCGCACGAGATGACATTCGCCGACGCCGAGCTCATGGCGCATCGGCTCGGAGCCGCCGGGGTGCCGTGCGAACTGCAGATCTGGGAACGTCAGGTGCACGTGTTCCAGGCCGCATCGGCCGTGGTTCCCGAAGGCGCCCGCGCGGTCGCCGAGATCGGTTCCTTCGTCCGGGCCCTCGACGTGAGCGCCACCCGGAACCCTGCCGTGTGATTCCCTGCCGGGCGATCCACTCGTTCGGCCACGTGGCCGAACCGACCGTCGATCGCCGGATGTGACGCGCGTCGTCGAAACACGCGGGACGCGTGTCGAATCCACCTGCACCGGCTGTCCGCTCGGTACTGTTCGTCTCGGCAACCGCCGCGAGCGGACGCCGACCGTGTTACATCGATCCGAAAGGGACAGCGGTGAGCTCTCTCAACGCAGGCCAGAGCCTCGGCGTCGGCCAGGAACTCAAGTCCGACAACGGTGCCTACGCCCTCACGCTTCAGCAGGACGGCAACCTCGTGCTGAACGAAGGCGGCAAGGCCGTCTGGGCAGCCATGACGAACGGCTCCGGCGCGGTGCGCGCGGATGTTCAGGAGGACGGCAACTTCGTCGTCTACAAGGAGAACAACGAGCCGGTGTGGGCGTCGCAGACCAGCGGCAACTCCGGGGTGCGCCTGACGGTGCAGGACGACCGCAATGTCGTGCTGTACGCCGGTGAT
>NZ_JBMBTE010000158.1:0-9780 GCF_048897285.1 Rhodococcus sp. O3 | reverse complement strand
CGAACAGGTACTGCGCTCCCCCGAGGTGCACGGCCGGATCGTAGCCGGGCAGCCGCCATCGCAGATACCGGTGCAGCGCAACCGAATACAGCAGCGCCTGCATCGGGTAGTGGGCGCGCAGCATCTCCGCGGCCATCCGGTCGCGGGTGTAGTGCTCGGTGGTCAGCAGCTCGTCGGGCGCGAGCCGGTTCGTCTTGTAGTCGACGATCACGTAACGACTGTCCCCGCTCCCCGTACCGGGCACCCGCAGCACCGCGTCGATGCTGCCGGTGAGGTAGCCGCGCAACGGAATCGGCTCGAGGATCCTCACCAGCTCCGCGTAGGGCCGCATCGGGTCGTCGACGGGCAGGTGCCGGCGCAGCAGCGTACCGACCGCGTCGAGCGTCACGATCGTCGAGACCGGATTGTCGCCGCCGGCGAGCGGCAGTTCGAAGTCCAGCTCCGCCAATCGATCCGACGGCGCGATGCCGGCGAGGGTCGTGCCGAGGGCACCGAGCGGGGTGTGCAGCACCGGGGTCAGGGCCGCAGCCAGCGCCTCCGGATCGACGTCCGAGTGCTGCGCGACGATGACCTCGCGGCATCGGGTGAGCAGTTCGGCGTCGAGGTCGACGGCGGCGGTGTCGACGACCTCGAGAACGGCGTGCACGAGGGTGCCGAACACCGTGCCGCCGGGCAACCCGTTCATCGGCGACTCGACGACGGCGACGCCCGGCGCCGCTTCCGGTCCGCCGGTCGGCAGCGGCGGCTCCTCCGGCTCGTCGTCCTTGTCCGGCGTCTCGACTTCGCTTGCCACACCGGGATGTTCGTGCGCGGAGGCAGTCAGCGCCGAATAGGAAGTGCGGCGCCAGTATTCGTCGAGGGTCCGGTCGAACCGGGCGGCGGCGAGGGCGTCGTCGCGATCCCGCTCGGGGCTCCACGTCGGCACCGCGATCGGGCCGGGCGCTACCGCTTCGGTCACGATCAGCCCGTCGGATCGTTCGGACCACGCCGCGAACTGCTCGGCGACGACCGCATCGGCGGGGATCTTCACGTTCGGCGCGAGATCGGCGGTGCCGTCGACGCGACCGGCGAGCATGCGGTGCAGCGGCGACGACCCGGTGCCGAAGGACGGCGCCCACCACAGCGCAAGGTGGCTACGCGCGCGGGTCAGCGCGACGTACAGCAGGCGTAGTTCTTCCCCGGCCGCCTCCTCGTCGTGCCGGGCGCGGCGCTGCCCGTATCCGGGACTGCCCTCGCCGCCGACGTCGAGGATGCGCCGGCCGTCCTCGTGCAGCAGCAACGGATCGGGATTGGGGTGCTTCGCCGAGTCCCACCCGAACGGCACGTACACGACCGGGAATTCGAGTCCCTTGCTGCCGTGCACGGTGAGGATCTGCACGGCCGCGGCATCGCTGTCGAGGCGGCGGCTGCGGTCGGTGCTGCCGGGGCGCGGATCCAGCATGCGCTCCTCGAGCCACCGGGTCAGTGCCGCCGGGCCCAGGAACTCCTCGGCGGCAACACGATCGAGCAACTGCGCGATGTGCCGCACGTCGGTCAGGGCGCGTTCGCCGGACACGGTCGCGAGCAGCCGCGCTTCGAGCCGGCTCAGCGTCGCGAGCTGTTCGAACAACGCCGCGAACCCGGAGCGGGCGAACACCGCGGCCAGTTCGCGCAGCATGCTGCCGACCTCGGCGACCAGCTCGTCGCCGCGGGTGTCGACGTCGTCGACGGTGTACCCGAGCAGCGGGGTCAGTGCGGCCAGCCGCACCCGGTCGGATCGGTGCGGTTGTTCGATCGCCTGCAGCACCCACAGCCAGTCCTGCGCGGCCGGGGTCGCGAACACACTGGTGCCCCCGGCCAGCACGCACGGCACGCCGGTGCGCACGAGCGCGTCGTACACCAGCGACACCTGGGTGTGGGTGCGCACCAGCACCGCGATGTCGCCCGGTTCGATGCGGCGCGGGCCGCGACCGTGATCGATGGCGGCGCCGCTGTCGAGCAATCGGACGATGTCCGCGGCGACGTCGCGCGCGACCCGGGACCGCAGCGCACCGACCGCGGGGAACCCGGAACTGCCGTACGGTCCGGCACCGGTCCGCGGCAGGTAGCGCAACCGGATCGGCGGCGCCCCGGTCAGGCGCGTGGACGGTCGCGCGGCGTCGACCGGGTGCACGACGATCCGCGAATCCCCCAGGGCGGCACCGCCGTACAGCTGCCTCAGCGCCGCGAGCAGGTTGCCGTCGCTGCGCCAGTTGGTCGTCAGCTCCAGGTGACAGTCAGCGACCGCGACGGCCTCGAGGTAGCTGAGGACCTCCGCCCCGCGGAACGCGTAGATCGCCTGCTTGGGATCGCCGACGAGCACGAGGGTGGTGTGACCGTGGAAGGCGCGGCGCAGGATCTCCCACTGCTTCGGGTCCGTGTCCTGGAATTCGTCGACGAGCACCACCGCGAACCTCGACCGGATCCGCCGGCATGCCGCTTCGCCGTGTTCCGGGTCGCCGAGTACCCGGTGCAGCAGCGCGAGCTGGTCGTCGAAATCGCGCACGCCCGCCGCGCGTTTGCGGCGTTCGACCTCGGTGCGCACGGCGCGGGCGAAGGCGACCCGCTCCCCCGCCGGTGTGCCTTCGGCGCCCTCCGGGACGAGATCGGCCTGCGGATCGAAGATCGCGGCGCGGGCGGCGGCGGTCGCCTCGGCGAGACCGATCGGCGGGCTCGGGACCCGGCCGTAGGTGCGCAGATACAGATCCGCGACGACCTCGGTGGTCAGGTCGTCGACGTCCTCGACGAGCACCACGTCGGGTTCGCGTTCCCCGGCGATGCCGAGTTCGTCGAGCATGCGCTGGCAGAAGCCGTGGGTGGTGGCGATGGTGGTGGAGTCGAAATCCGACAGGGCCTGCCGCAGCCGGGTGCGGTACCCGGCGACGTCGCCCTCGGCGAGATACCGGATCAGCTCGTCGCCGCTGCGCCGCGCGCTGTCCGGGTCGGCGAGCGCCGCCGCGACGGTCGCGAACCGTTCCCGGGTGCGTTCGCGCAGTTCCTGGGTGGCGGCGCGGCTGAACGTCACGAGCAGCAGGTCCGACAGGTCGGCGTGGCCTTCGGCGACGAACCGGGTCGCCAGGCCGACGATCGCGTAGGTCTTGCCGGTGCCGGCGCTGGCCTCGAGCACGGTGGTGCCGCACGGCAGCGGGCCGAGCAGATCGAACGCCGTCGCCGGCGAGGTCGGCGCCGTCATCACGGCCTCCCCTGGGTTTCCGAGGCCAGCAACGGTTCCCACAGCCGCCGGGCGAGCACCCCGAAGCGGCTCGGGTCGTCGTGCCAGGCGCGTTCGTCGTCGAGCGGCGGGGCGGTGGTCAACGCGTTCAGGCTCACTCCCGTTCCGTACAGGTAGGTCAGGTGCCGGTCCTTGCCGTCACCGAACGCGCCGCCGAACTCCTTGGCGGCGGATTCGAGGGCCATCTCGACCGAGTCGCCGCGGTACCGCCGGTTCGCGTATTCGGCGGAGGCACAGGTGGTGATCGGCAGCGGCGTGTGCAGTCCGCGATCGCGCAGGCTCACCAGCCGCAGCAACTGATCGCGCGCATCGGCGGGTGCGATGAGGGTGGAACGCCAGGCGGGGGTGCGGAAGCGACCGCGGCCGGTGGTGACCGCCTGCCACGTGCCGGGCCGGCCGGACGCGGCGACGGCGAGCAGGTGGACCCACGCCGTCATGCGCTGTTTCGGAGCCAGGCGCGAGAAGGTGCTCCGCGCGATCGTCGTGCCGTGGATGCCGCCGACGGTGCCGGTGAGGCGGCGGCCGTCACCGAGGTCGACGACGACGTCGGCGGTGTCGGCGGCCCCGGCGTGCACCGGCCCGCAGGTCGCGACGAGTTCCTCGACGGTGCGGGTGACGTCGCCGAGAACCTGCTCGCCCAGCGCGGCCGGAGGCAGGGTGCCCCGACGCCATTCGGCGGCGCGGAAGTCGGCGGGATCCACACCGGCCAGGCGTGCCTCGAGCATGCGTTCGCCGAGGTCCCAGCGGGCCAGGCCGTCGAGTTCGATGTCGAGGGCGTCGGCGATGTCCTCGTCGAGTTCGGGGATGCGTAGCCCGAGTCGCTGCCGCAGGAAACCCTGGGTCGGGTGCGTGAGGAAGGCGACGAGTTCGGCGAGGTCCACGTCGCCGTCGGCGGCGCGCGGAGCCAGCGATCCGCACGCCGCTCCCACCGATCGGGGTGGTTCGGGATCGGGTCGCGCCGCGGCCCGGGCGCCGGCGAGGGCGGCGGTGTCGAAACTGAACGGCGCGTCGGCACGGAAGTTGCGAGCATCGAAGGGCTGCAACGGATGCCGTCTCACCACCGTGTGCGGTTCGCTGCCCGTCATGACGGCGACGACATCGCGCAGTTCGCTCAGCGGCACGGCGGGCGGCCGGTGTGCACCGGTGACGGGATCGGCGCCGGTGTGGAACAGCAGGACACGGTCGCGGGCGGACATCAGCGCGTCGAGCAGTAACTGCCGGTCCTCGCTGCGCGGATCACGTTCCCCCACAACGGGATCGAGCGCGGTGACGTCGTCGCCGTCGATGTGGGTGCCGCGCGGGAAGTGCTCGTCGTCGAGCCCGAGCAGCACCACGACCCGGTGCGGCACCGACCGCATCGGGACCATCGTGCAGACGGTGAGCTCACCGGTGCGGAAGTTCGCCCGCGTCGGCCGGCCCGCGAGCCGGCTCGCGAGCATGGCCCGCACGTCGGGCAGACGCAGTTGCGCGTCATCGCTGTGCTCGACGGCGGCGGCCAGTTCGCGGTGCGCCTGGGTGAGCTGCCAGCCGTCGGCCGGGGCGACATCGGTGAGCAGGTCGACGGCACGGGCCAGGTCCGCGGCCCACCGGGTCGCGGGTTTGGGACCCCGGAGGCTGTGCAGCACCGAATGCAGCCGGTCGATGTACTCGGCGAATCTCCCGGCGCGGTCGATGTCGTTGCTGTCCACATCGTCGAACGGCAGTGCGAGCGAAAGCCATTCGCTCTGCGACTCGTCGGCGGCGACGCCGAGCAGGAGCCGGTCGAGCGCGGTGCCGAACGTGTTCTGCGGGAAATCGGCGAGACCCACCGCCGCGCGCTGGCCCTTGGCCAGGCCCCAGCGGGCACCGGTCGCCACGGTCCATTCCTGCAGGCGTTCCAGGTCGTCGTCGGTGAAGCGGAGCCGCCTGCGCACCGGCGGCGCCGCGGCCAGGTCGAGGACCTGACTGGCGGTGACGCGGGCGTCGGCGAGGTCGAGCAGCGTCGCGACGACGGCGAGCACCGGGTTGGTGCGGCGCAGCGCGCGGTCGGCGACGCGCACCCGGAGTCCGTGACCCGGATGACCGTCGACGCCCTGCCCGAACGCGGCGTGGACCAGCGGGGCGTACGTCTCGACGTCGGGGCACATGACGATCACGTCGCGCGGTTCGAGCGTCGGGTCGTCGCGGAACAGGTGCAGCAGCGATTCGCGCAACACCTCGACCTGGCGGGTCGGTCCGTGGCACGCGTGGATCTGCACGGTGCCGTCGGCTGAGGCCGAACCGGCGACCGGGGCGCGGCCGGCGCGAATGTCGGCCTGCAGCCGGCCGAGCAGCGTGCCGGCAGGCTCGTCCGACGGGTGGTGCACGTCGACGGCGCCGAGGACGCTCAGGCGCATCTGGAACTCGCGGACGTCGCGGGCGAGAGCGGCGAGCAGCGGATGCCGGACCGCGAGGGCGCTGTCGTCGTCCGCGCGCCGCAACCGCGGCGGGATCTCGGCGAGTGCCTGCCACATCGCCGGGCTCGGGTGCGGCAGCCACAGGTGCACGTCGCGCCCGGCGCCGAGCGCGGACAGGACCGCGAGCTGCACCGTCGTCAGTCGGGTTGGCCCGAACAGCGACAGCCGTTCCGGCAGGTCGACGACGCCCGGTTCGGCGCGCAGCCGCGCGCAGGCGGCGTCGAGTCGCTGGGCGGGACTGTCGCTGCCGATGCGTTCACGCAGGCGGCGCCACAGCTCGGGCTGCCAGAGCAGGTGCTCGGCGAGCGGCGCGCCGGTGCCGTCCGTGTCGCGGCCGTCGGCCCAGTCCAGGAGCATCTGCGGCCGCTGGGCACCGTAGCTGCGCATGAGGTCGGCCAGGTGCGCGGCGGTTGCGTATCGGCGACCGGTGCGGAAGTCGTCGCTGCCGTGCCCGAGGTGCCGGGACAGCACCCCACACCACGGCTCGCCGACGCACTCGTCGATCACGGCGAGCAGTGCCCACAGCACGCGGGACGGATGCCAGGGATCGTCGTCGGCGGTGGTCCCGGAGGCCGCGGACAGCGCTTCGTCGACGAGTCGCGCGGGTGACGGGAAGTCGATGTTCGCCGCGACCCCGTCACCACCGGTCGTGCCGAGTGCGGTGGACAGCCGCTGGGTGAGCCACCGTTCCATGCCGCGGGCGGGGACGGCCACGACCTCCCGCGCGAACGGATCGGCGGGCGGTGTCGCGAGCAGTGCGGCCAGGGTGTCGGCGAGGGTGTCGGCGCGCTCGGCGCGGTGCAGCGTCAGCACGCGTGTCCTCCTCGATGTCGTCCGGTGTTCCTCCTGCGGTCTATCACACCGGTCGGACACCGAGCACCGTCGCGCGACCCCGGGCGACGGCGGGGCGAGTGGTTCAGCGGGTGAGCCAGGCGGCGAGCGCGTCGCGGTCGTTCTCGACGATCTTGCCGATCATCTTCGCGGCCAGACCTTCGATCTGCCTGCCGACGAGCGGGATCTTCACGGTGACCTCGCCGCGCACGGCGAGGACGGTTCCGTCGGCGGTGGGCCGCAGTCGTGAGGTGCCCCGGAAGTCGACGGGGATGCCGCTGGCACCGCCGACGACGAGGCCGGTCGCGCCGTCGGCGCGGAGGGCGCCCCAGTGGTCGGTGCGTTCCATGATCATCGGGCCGCGCACGACGCCGCGGACGAGCGCGGGCATGTCGCTCGGTTCGGCACGTTCGGTCACGACGACGAGCAGGGTGCCGTGGCCGTCCGGGTTCTCGATCCGCACGGTCGCGGTGGGGCTGGCGGCGACGCGGTCACGCCAGTACCGCTCGTCGGTCAGCGCCGCGTGCACGTCGCGCGCGGGATGCTCCAGGACCGCCGTGAACTCGAATTTCTTCGGCACCGTTCGGACGGTACTGCGTTCCGGCGGTCGCGTCAGGGGAACGGGAGGCCGGGCGCTACGCGAAGCTCAGTCCGTGCCGCTCGAGGTCTTCGCGCAGGATGCGAACGGCCTTGGGTCCCATGCCGTGCAGCGCGAGCAGGTCCCGTTCGGTGTACCGCGTGAGGTCCTCGAGGGTCGCGACGCCGATGCCGTCGAGCGCGCGCTGTGCGGGAGCGGAGGTCTTGGGCAGCGGGTGTCCGGTCACGCAATCCAGTCTCGCCCGGTTTCGCCGGGGACGCAGAGGATGTGCGCAACGCGCCTCGTTCCGGACGGACAGGTCGTTGATGCGACCGCGGGTGTTGACTCCCCCCTCCCCCGGTGCAACACTTAACCAAATGGTTCAGTATTCGGATCTGGATTCGACGTTCGCGGCACTGGCCGACCCCACCCGCCGCGGAATCCTCGAACACCTGACGAACGGCCCCGCGTCGATCAGCGACCTGGCCGCGCGATTCGAGATGAGCCTGCCCGGCATCACCAAACACATCCGACTCCTGGAGGAGGCCGGCCTGGTACTGACGGAGAAGAAGGGCCGAGTGCGGTACTGCACCCTCGGCGCCAACCCACTCGACCACGAAGCGGCATGGATCCGCGGCCACCGGAAGTCGATCGAAGACCGCATGGACCGTCTCGCCGCATTCCTCGACGAAACCAAGGAGCCATCATGACCACCCCCGATCCCACTGTCACAGACACCACTCTCACCGTCACCACCCCCGGCGACCGCGTGATCCACATCGAGCGCATCTTCGACGCCCCGCTCGACCGGGTCTGGGCCGCCCATTCCGAACCCGACCTGCTCGCCCGATGGTGGGGCCGCGGGAACCGGCTCGACATCGAGAAGTTCGAATTCGAGCGCGGCGGACACTGGCGGTTCGTCGAGCACGCCGACGGCGAAACCCACGGATTCGAAGGACGATTCCGCGAGATCACCCCCAAGGAACGCATCGTCCAGACCTTCGAGTGGGACGGCATGCCCGGATACGTGTCGATCGACACCGCGACGTTCGTCGACCTCGGCGACGGTCGCACGAAGATCGTCACCGAGAGCCTGTTCCACACCACCGATGAACGCGACGGCATGCTGCAGTCCGGCATGGAGTCCGGTTTGAGCGCGAGCTACGTCGCGCTGGATCGCCTGCTGGCGGCATGACACCCGGACAACCACACACCCCCGCGTGACCCCCCCGCGTGACACCGACTCGGAGACTTCGGTCACCATGTCCGCATGAAACACGGGGGTGTGGCTGTTCTGTTGGGGGTCTTCGCGGTGACGGCGGGAACCGGATGCACGGTCGTCGTGCCCGGAATTCCCTCCGCCTCGGCGGAGGAACGGACGATACCTGCCTCCACCCCGCGCGCGACCATATCCGAGCCCGAGCTCGCATCGTCCCGGGCTCCGGGCATGTCCTCCCCGGCACGGACCATTATCGATGCCGAGAACTACCTGACCGCGCCCGGCGTCTACCACTTCGCGAGTGCGAGCGGGAAGTTCGCGTGCATGATCTCCACGGAGGAACCGGCGCTCGCCGGCTGCTACGGACCCATGCCGGCGACCGCACCGAAGGTGCCCGGCAGCGGCGCACCCGACGCCCTGGTGCCACCGAACTCGGTGTCGGTCACCTCCGACGCGCCGGCCGCGTTCACGAGTGTGGGCGACGCGCGGTTCCACGGTCCCGGCGCCGGCGTGCAGCCACTGCCCTACGGTCACCGCCTCGACGCCGCCGGGTTCACCTGCACCGTCGATCCCGTCACGGGCGTCACGTGCGCGGCACGCCTGCACGGATTCACCGTGTCGGACAGCGCATTCGACCTCTGGTAGTGCACGACCCCGGTGCTGCGACCTCACCCGGCGGAGGCCTGCTCCGCGGCCCACTCGGCGACCCGCCGGACGCTCTCCTCCTCGGACAGGTCCTCGACCCGCGTCATGATCGACCAGCGCACCCCGAACGGGTCGCGGATCGAGGCGTAGCGGTCGCCGGAGACGAACGTGGCGAGCGGTTCACGGATGGTGGCACCCGCACGTTCGGCCCGCAGCACCACCTCGTCGACGTTCGAGCAGTACAGTCCGAGCGAATAGCAGTCGGCGTCCCCCTGCGGCGCCGCGACGAGCCCGTAGTCCGGATTGGGTTCGCCGAGTTGCATTCGCCCACAGCCGAAGTCGAGGTCGGCATGGACGACGATTCCCCCGATCTCGGTGACGTCGACGACGCGGGCACCGAACACCGAGCGATAGAACTCGATGGCGTCGCGGGCCGACGGCACCGCGATGAACGGGGTGAGGCTGGTGTATCCGTGCGGGATACCGTCGGTCGTGTGGTCGCCGGTGACACCGGCTCCGGTCATGGTGTTCTCGTTCATGCCACGACGCTAGGACCGGGCTGTCGGGGATGGCTTGTAGATTCGCGACAGCACACGAGGAGGGATCCGGCGTGACGACCAGCGACCGACGCGGTGTCCTGTATCCCGCGCGCCTGCCCACGTTCCATCGCGAACCGCCGCCGAGCGAACTCGCAGGTCTGGTGCGGTGGTTCTGGATTCCCGAATGGCAGCTCGCCCCGGGCCGAACCTCGCGGCAGGAGATCCTCGCCTTCCCCGCGTCGAATCTGACCGTCGGAGCCGACGGGGTGACCCTGTCCGGTCCG
>NZ_JBMBTE010000157.1:0-9781 GCF_048897285.1 Rhodococcus sp. O3 | reverse complement strand
AACCTTCCGTGGTGGATGCGCAGCTCGTCCTCGTCGTACCGGTTCGGGTTGCCGCGGAAGTCGACGAACGTGCGGGCCGGGGTCCCGGACTGGTAGATGTTCACCAGCAGGTCCTCGACGGGACCGGAGGTCATGATGTGGAAGTCCCCGCGCAGCGGGCCGAGCTGGATCCGCTGGTCGAACAGCATGATGTTGATCTGCGGCCCGGCGTACCGGCTGCTGTCCCCCGCCGCCCCGGTTTCGCGGCGCACGTCCTCGAGGCTGCACCGCTGGTGCCGCAGCGCACCGGTCAGTTCGAGTTGCACCCGGCCGACGAGGGCCTCGCGGGTGTCGTCGGGTTCGACGCGGATGTGCAGCGGCACCGTGTTGACGAGCATGCCGCCGGACCGCCGCACCAGCGCGGTGGTGCGCGCCGACACGGGCAGGTTGACGACCACGTCGTCGTGGCCGGTCAGGCGCGTGAGGTAGGTGGCGAACGCGGCGACCAGCACCGCGGTGGAGGAGGACACGGTGCTGGTCTCGGTGGCGGTCAGGTGCCGCACCAGCTCTTCCGGCAGCGCGGTGCCGGTCAGGGTGCTGTGCGCCGCGACCGGCCCGGTGCGCCGGGCCAGGGTGGTGCCGGCGTCCATGCCGGCGACCCGGCCCACCCAGTAGTCGCGGTCGGCGACGAACCGGCTCGACTCGCGGTAGTCGCGGTCCCATTCGTAGAGGGTGCGCAGGTCCGCGGCGCGGGCGGGGTCGGGATCGCGGCCTTCGAACGCCGCGGTGTACAGCTCGGCGATGCGGTTGACCATCGTCATGGCCGCGTAGCCGTCGAGGGCGACGTGGTGAATCCTGCTGTACCACAGGTAGTGCCGGTCGGCGACCTGCAGGATGGTCATGTTCACGAGCGTGTCGCGGGCCAGATCCACCGGGGTGGCGTAGTCGGCGTCCATCCAGGTCTGGGCCGCGGCGAGCGGATCGGGTTCGTCGCGGAAGTCGAGCACCGGGATGTCCTGGTGTTCCAGGGCGGGGTCGACGAACTGGTGGGGTTCGCCGTCGACGTCGATCACCCGCAGGAAGGCGGACTGGAATTCGGCGCCGGCGGTGCGGCCGGCGCGCCGCAGCAGGTCGATGTCGAGGTCGCCGTGCAGATCGACGTATTGGGCAATGCAGATCGGGACGTCGGGTTCCAGTTGCTGAGCGAACCAGATGGAGCGTTGCGCGGAAGATAGGGGGAAGGCTTCCGACGGCGTCTGCTGAGCGTCTCGCAACAGAAATCTCCCCTCAAGAAAGCGATTCCGGTACGGGCCTGCTCGTCCCCCGACCAATGGCAGGTCCGACCTCGTCGAATCGACGGTGGTGTTGCTCTCTCTCGTTTCGATCGTCCGCGTGCCGGTGATGGTGTCAAGGCGAAAAACCGGCGTGGACGCTCCTCAAGCTAGACCATTGCCGAAGCGCAGGACGCAAAACCGGTACGGAATTCGGGGCTCGCACGGGGCCCGAAACCGAACCGATATCCGATCCGGACATACCGAGTGCATTTTCCGTCACGTGAGCGGTTTGATATCACTATTCGATAGCGATTCGATCACCGCACGATCTCCGGATACGAATTGTCGGTTCTGTAACTGGATGTAACGCGAATTCCCCGAGTGATCGGCCCCCACCCCGTTATTCTCGGGCGCACCGGACAATCCCCACGCACGCCCGCGCGACCCGAAGGAGCACGAGATGCCGCGTCGTTGGACCGTTCGATCGCTCTGCACCCTGTTCGCCGCGACCGTGGCCGTCGCCCTGCCCGCGTACGCGAGCGCGCAGCCGGCGCCACCCGGACTCACCCCCGACGCCCTCCGCCTCGCCGCCACCGCCGACTCCCCCGACGCCGCCGCGGCCGTCGACGCCCTGCTCGACGCCGCGCAGCACCCCGCCGGCCTGATCGAGGACCTCCTCTACCCGCCGCGCAACACGCCCCAGCCGTTCATGGAACCGGCGCCGACCTTCGGCATCGGCTGCGGCGGCGGGTTCACTCCCTACGCCATGACCACCGGGTGGGCGCAACCCGGCCCGAACGTCAACCCGGACGTCGCGATCGGGCAGCTGAAGATCTTCGTCGCCCCCACCATCCCGGTGCAGCCCGCCCGCGCCGACCTGAAGTTCGTGTGGCTGAACATGGACAACTTCCGCGGCGGCATCGAAACACTCGACGACACCGTGGGCGGCGTGCCCCAACTGTCGAAGACCGTGAACACCGGAACCGGACCGGTCCTGTCCGCCCTGTTCGGCTCCGTGGAATACGTCAACGGCACCTTCTGCCAGGTCGTGTACACCATGGGCGGTTTCTTCGCCTGACGGCGACGGGGGCGGTTTCTTCGCCTGACGGCGAGGGGGGTGGTTTCTTCGCCTGACGGCGAGGGGGGCGGTCTCTCCGCCCGGCGGCGACAGGGGGTGGTGTCCGCATCCGAGGACGAACGGCGGTCAGCGGATCCGTTCGGCGGCGCGGGCCACCCGCAGCAGTTCGGCGCACAGGTCGGTCAGCTCGGCGGTGCCCGCGCCCTCGGCCACCGCGGTCGCGACGTCCTCGGCGGCGCAGCGCACCTCGAACGCCCGGTCGGCGAGCGCGACCGCTTCCTCCGCGGAGAGCACCACCGCGCCGTCGGGCAACCCGGCCTCGCGGGTCAGGGATCGCTGCTCGTAGGCGCGTTGCCGGCACGAGCGGCGGCAGTACCGGCGCCGCCGGCCCACCCCGGCATCGGGGACCGGCCGCCCGCACCAGAGGCAAGTCTCCGGTTTGCGCTCACGTCCGGTCATGGGCCGACACCTTACCGGGGCCGGGCACGCGGCCGGTAAAATGATGCATCCCCGCTGCGCCGCGGGCTGCGGGAACGGATTCGCCCGCGTCGACGTTGTGCATACAGGACGCATCGACGCCCGGTCGTTGCTCGCCGTCCGACGGCGACCCCCGGGCGGAGCACACAAGAGAGGACACCACCATGGCAGATCGTGTACTGCGAGGCAGCCGGCTCGGAGCGGTGAGCTACGAAACCGATCGGGACCACGATCTGGCGCCACGCCGCATCGCGCGGTACCGCTGCGACAACGGTGAGGAATTCGACGTCCCGTTCGCCGACGACGCCGAGATCCCCGGCACCTGGATCTGCAAGAACGGCCTCGAAGGCACGCTCGTCGAAGGCGCCGCACCGGAGCCGAAGAAGGTCAAGCCGCCGCGCACGCACTGGGACATGCTGCTCGAGCGCCGCTCGATCGAGGAACTCGAAGAGCTGCTCAAGGAGCGCCTCGAGCTGCTCAAGACCAAGCGTCGCGGAGCCTGATCGCCGGCCTCGACCCGGACGACCGAAACTCCGCCGAATGCCGCCCCGTGGCACCGTCCACGCGGCGGCATTCGTCGTCTTTCCCGACGGTGTGTGAAGGCCGCGACGCGGGCATGCCACAAAACGGTCAATCGAAAGCATCATGATCGTTTCGCGTGTAATCATGAGCGCACTCCGATCGATATTCGAAAGCGACGACGACTCGTACGTGTGAATCGGAAATTCCCCAGGGAATTCCGTGTTTGCTGCACCAGGGAGTGACGGCCATGAACGACAACCACGCACCGGATCCGGAAGTGGAACTCGCCAGGCTGCGCGCCGAATTGGACCACGTGGACGGCAGATTGCTCGACGACGTCCGCGACCGGCTGAGCATCATCGCGCGGATCGCCGATCTCAAACAGCGCCACGCCATCCCCGTGCTGCAACCGGCACGGATGCAGCAGGTCCACGAGCGTGCCGCGGACTACGCCCACCGCCACGGTCTGTCCACCGAATTTCTGCACGACCTCTACGCGTTGCTGATCGACGAGGCCTGCCGGGTCGAGGACCTGCTCGTCGACGGCGACCCCCCTGCCCGCCAGCGCCTCGCCGATGTCGGCGAGAACCGGAGCTGAGGCCGCCATGCCCATCGACGCACGGCCCACTCGCACCCTGCTCGTCGACAACTACGATTCCTTCACCTACAACCTCTACAGCCTGCTCACCGAGGTCAACGGCGTGCCGCCGACCGTGGTCACCAACGACACCCCGTGGGACCACATCGATCCGGCCCGGTTCGACAACATCGTCGTCTCGCCCGGACCCGGCCGCCCCGACCGCCCCCGCGACTTCGGGATCAGCGCGCGGGCGCTGCTCGACGGCGGACTGCCCGTGCTCGGCGTCTGCCTCGGCCACCAGGGCCTGTGTCACCTGTTCGGGGCGCCGGTCGTGCGGGCCCCGGAACCGGTGCACGGACGCCTGGCCCGGATCGTGCACACCGGCACCGGGCTGTTCGCCGGGCTGCCCCCACGCTTCGCGGCGGTGCGCTACCACTCGCTGATCGTCGAGCAGGTCCCCGACGAACTCGAAGCGGTGGCCTGGACCGAGGACGGTCTGCTCATGGGCGTGGCCCACCGCACCCGACCGCTGTGGGGGGTGCAGTTCCATCCCGAGTCGATCTGCACCGAACACGGCCGCGACCTGCTCGTGAACTTCCGCGACGCCACCCCCACCCGGGGCCCCGTCGTCGTCGCCGCCCCACCGCCCCCGCCCCCGCCGGAACCCCGCTATCTCCTCGAAAGTCGCCGCCTCGACCGCAATCTCGACCCGCAGGCCGTGTTCGAACGGCTCTTCGCGGACGGCCCGCACAGCTTCTGGCTCGACGGCAGCGCCGCGGCCGAACCCGGATCCCGGTTCACGGTGATGGGCGACGGCTCCGGGCCCCGCTCCGAGTTCGTCACCTACAGCGTCGCCGAAACCCTGGTGCGCGAACACGCCGCCGACGGCACCGTCACCGAACACCACAGCACGTTCTTCGACCACATCGACCGGCGCCTCGCCGAACGTCCGGTCGCGCGCCGCGCCGACCTGCCGTTCGCGTTCGGCCTCGGCTACGTCGGCTATCTCGGCTACGAGCTGAAGGCCGACGCCGGCGCCCAGCTCGTGCACACCTCGCCCACCGCGGACGCGGCGATGGTCTTCGCGGACCGGGCCGTCGTCCTCGACCACGAAGCCGGCCACTGCTACCTGATCGCGCTGAGCGCACAGCCCGGCGAGCGCGCAACCACCGACTGGTTCGAGCGCACCGCCGCCGCCCTGAACAAACTCGACGACGTGACCGTGCCCGCACCCGATGCGGCGCCGCTGCTGCGCCTGGACCGCGACCAGCCGATGCGGCTGCGGCACGACGGACAGCGCTATCTGGACCTGATCGGCCAGTGCGTCGCCGAGATCCGCAGCGGCGAAACCTACGAGGTGTGCCTGACCAACATGGCCACCGTCGAGCGCAGCATCGATCCGCTGCGCACCTACGAATGCCTGCGCGAGATCAGCCCCACCCCCTACAGCGCGCTGCTGCGGTTCCCGGGCATCTCGGTGCTCAGCGCGTCGCCGGAGCGGTTCCTGCGGATCGACGCGGACGGGGTCGTCGAATCCAAACCGATCAAGGGCACCCGGCCCCGCGGCGCGACCGAGGCCGAGGACGAGATGCTGTGGCAGGACCTGCATTCGAGCGAGAAGGACCGCTCCGAGAACCTGATGATCGTCGACCTGGTGCGCAACGACCTGTCCCGGGTGTGCGTCCCGGGTTCGGTGCACGTGCCCAAGCTGTTCGACGTCGAAACCTACGCGGCCGTGCACCAGCTGGTGTCCACCGTGCGCGGCACCCTGCGGCCGGAGGTGTCCGCCGTGGACTGCGTGCGCGCCGCGTTCCCCGGCGGGTCGATGACCGGCGCCCCGAAACTGCGCACCATGGAGATCATCGACAAACTCGAGGACGGTCCCCGCGGCGTGTACTCCGGCGCCCTCGGCTATCTGTCCCCGACCGGCGCCGCCGACCTGTCCATCGTCATCCGCACCATGGTCGCCACCGACCACGAGGTGAGCTTCGGCATCGGCGGCGCCATCGTCGCACTGTCCGACGCGGCCGACGAACTCGACGAAACCCTCGTCAAGGCGGTCGCGATGCGCCGCACCCTGTCGGAAACCCCGCCCCTCCCGGAAGACCCCGGGCGATGACCGGGGGCCCGGTGATCGTGGCCGGCGGCGCAGGCGCGGTCGGGGCACTGCTGGTGTCGGCGCTGCGCGCGGACGGCGCCGAGGTGCTGATCCTCGACCCGACCCCACCACCGGACGACGACACCGCGCTGGCCACGGACATCACCGCCCCCATCACCCGCGCCGCCGCGGCGCTGCGCGCGGCCTCCACCGTGGTGCTGGCCGTCCCCGAACCGGTTGCGCTCGAGGCGATCCCGGTCCTGGGCGGGTTGCTCGAACCGGGCACGCTGCTCGTCGAAACCCTCTCGGTGAAATCCACGATCCCGGCCGTGCTGCACACCCACGCCCCGCACGTGCAGGCGGTCGGCATCAATCCGATGTTCGCGCCGTCGCTCGAACCGGCGGGCCGGCCGGTCGTGGCCGTCGCGCACCAGCGCGGACCCGCGGTGACCGGGTTCCTCGCCGATCTCACCCGCTGGGGCGCGCACGTGGTGGAACTGTCCGCCGACGAACACGATCGGGTCACCGCGGCGACCCAGGCCCTCACCCACGCCGCGATCCTCGCGTTCGGCCTGGCACTGGATCGGTTGCGGGTCCCGGACGTCGCCGCCGCGACCGCGCCGCCGCCCCACGCGCTGATGCGCGCGTTGCTCGCCCGCGTGTCCACCGGCGCGCCGGAGGTGTACCGGGACGTGCAGACCGGCAACCCCTACGCCGACGCGGCCCGGCGGGCGCTGCGGGCCGGGCTCGACGAACTCGACGCGGCCGTCGACGCCGACCCGGCCGCGTTCACCAACCTCATGGAACACGCGCGGCGACCCCTCGGCGACCGCCTCGACCGGTACCGTGAAACGTGCGCGCAGATCTTCGCCGACCTGCCACAGACGACGGACCGTCCGCCGCCCGGGGAGACAGGGGTGCCGTGATGGCTGAACCCGACACCACCTCGCTACGCGCTCAACTGCGCCCACCGTCGCTGCCCCGGCACGACCCCACCGAACCCGCCGAGAGCAGCGTGATCCGGGCCCTGACCCGATCCTGGGGCATCCGGGCCACCGTCAAGAAACGCGAACCCGACCTCGACGACCTGTTCGACCCGGACCGCCTCGATTTCCCCGAGGTGCTGATCCCGTTCCACACCCACCGGCGGTACCGCGACCTCGATGAGCGTCGCCGTGCCCGGCTGCGCGCCTGGGCCTGGATCGCCTACAACAAGAACGTCGTCGACATCGAACAGTGCGTCGTGAATCCCGGATTCGCCTCCGTCACCGACGACGCCCTGGGCATCGGACCGCACGACACCATCGTGCTCGGGGTGATGCAGGCGATGGTCGACGAGCAGTACCACACGCTGATGCACCACAACGCGAGCGCGCTGACGCGGCGGCGGCGGGGGTGGGTGCTGCCGGAGTCGGTGCTGCCCCCGTCCCGGACCGTGCGCGCACACCGGGAAGCGGTCGCCCGGGCCGCCTCACCCCGCGCCGAGGCGCTGGTGCGCCTCGCGTTCACCACCGTCGCGGAAACCTCGATCAGCGCCTACCTCGGGTTGCTCACCGAGGACGAGTCGCTGCAACCGGTCAACCGGGCCACGGTCGCCCTGCATCGACGGGACGAACTGTGTCACTCGTCGCTGGCGGCGGAACTGCTCAAGATCGTCTTCGCCGACCTGGGGCGTACCGATCGGCGCGTGCTGCTCGACGCGCTGGCCGACGGCATCGTCGCGTTCACCGGCGGTGACGCCGCGACGTGGGCGGCGATCGTCGAGCACGAACGCATCCCCGGCGGCAAGGAGTTGATCGCGGACGCCGTCGCCGCCGCCGAGTCGGGGCGGGTCGTGCAGGACTGCAGCGCGATCCGGTCGCTGTGCACGGAACTCGGGGTCGCGGACGACCTGCACCTCGACTGGTGACCTTCGCGCGTTCGGTCACCGCACGACGTCACCGGCCGGTTGCCGATGTCGCCGGAGCCGGCCGGGGCGCACGGGCAGGCGCTCGACCGGCTCGGCGGGTGACCGTCAGCCGCGGCCGACGAGCCCGCGCAGCTTGGACCACCGGTTGCGCACACCCCACACGGTGACCTTGAGCAGCGCCTCCTGCACGATGTTGCCGCTCATCTTCGAGTCGCCGATGACGCGTTCGGTGAAGGTGATCGGCACCTCTTCGACGGTGAACCCGGCCTGCAGGGTGCGCCAGGCGAGGTCGACCTGGAAGCAGTAGCCGTGCGATTCGATCGCGTCCAGATCGAGGGTCTCGAGCACCTCGCGCCGGTAGGCGCGGTAGCCGCCGGTGATGTCGGCGATCTTCACCCCGAGCGCGAGCCGCGAGTAGAGGTTGCCGCCGCGGGAGAGCACCTCGCGGTGCCACGGCCAGTTCACGACGGTGCCGCCCGGCACGTAGCGGGAGCCGAGGACCAGATCGGCGCCGGCGTCGACCTTCTCGAGCAGCAGGTGCAGCTGTTCCGGGGCGTGGCTGCCGTCGGCGTCCATCTCCACCAGCACCGTGTAGTCCCGCTCGAGACCCCACCGGAAGCCGGCGATGTAGGCGGCGCCGAGCCCGTTCTTCTCGGTGCGGTGCAGCACGTGGATGCGGCCCCCGCTCGCGGCGGCCAGCTCGTCGGCGACCGCGCCGGTGCCGTCCGGGCTGCCGTCGTCGGCGATGAGCACGTGCACGTCCGGCAGCGCCGCATGCAGCCGGCCGACGATCAGGCGGATGTTCTCCCGCTCGTTGTACGTCGGAATGATGACCAGGGTCCGTGCGCTCGGCACGCTGTGATCCCCGGCCGGCGTCGCCGCTGCCATCAATGGTCCTCCCTGTCGAAACCGGCCTGGGCCGGTGATCCTGCGGTGCCGGCGTCGGCCGGCTCGGTGCCGCGTCCGGGCTGTGGACGCGACCCCGCGGTGTGGTGTCGCCGGGCCCGCACGAGGGCGGCACCGGCGGCGGCGACGGCTCCGACGCACAGAACGAGTTCCGGGATCGGGCCGAGCCGACTAGCCAGCGTAGTCGTCGTGCGCAGCGGCACTTGCGCCACCGACACCGCGGGCTCGAACAGGGGGGTCTGTTCGAGCACCGATCCGTCGGCGGCGACGATCGCGCTGACCCCGCTGGTGGCGGCCACCACGACGGTGCGGCCGTGTTCGACGGCCCGCAGCCGGGACATCGCCAGCTGCTGATAGGTCATCTCGGTGTCGCCGAAGGTGGCGTTGTTGGTGGGCACCGCCAGCAGCTGCGCGCCGGCGCCGACGGCCTCGCGCAGCGCCCGGTCGAACGCGACCTCGTAGCAGGTCGCGACCCCGATGGGGATGCCGGCCGCGTGCACCACCCCGTCGCCGTGGCCGGGCACGAAATGCCCGGCGCGGTCCGCGTATTCGGAGAACAACCGGAAGAAGGACCGGTACGGCAGGTACTCGCCGAACGGCTGGATGATCTTCTTGTCGTGGCGCTCCCCCGGCCCGGTCTCCGCGTCCCACACGATCACCGAGTTGGTGGTGGTGCCGTCGCCGTTGACGAGGACCGCGCCGACGGAGATGGGTGCGCCGATCGCGGCGGCCGCGGCGGTGATGTCGGCGGCGGCGTCGGGGTTGCGCAGCGGATCGATGTCCGAGGCGTTCTCCGGCCAGATCACCACGTCCGGACGCGACGTGGTCCCGGCACGCACCTCGGCGGCCAGTTCCAGGGTGCGGGCGACGTGATTGTCGAGGACCGCCTTGCGTTGCGCGTTGAAGTCCAGGCCCAGGCGCGGCACGGACCCCTGGATCGCGGCGACCGTGATCGTGC
>NZ_JBMBTE010000156.1:0-9944 GCF_048897285.1 Rhodococcus sp. O3 | reverse complement strand
GCGCGCAGCCGGGTTGCGCAGGTGTGGTCCCACAGCGTCGGCGGCACCGTCGAACTCCCCGCGAATCCCGGACGCGACACCGCGGGCATCCTCGCCGCGGCCGCGGCCGGTGACCTCGGTGCACTGGTGATCGGCGGGGTCGACCTCGACGACCTCCCCGACCCGCAGGCTGCGCGCTCGGCGGTGGAATCGGCCGGATTCGTCGTGAGCCTGGAAATGCGCCGCAGCTCGGTCACCGATCTCGCGGACGTGGTGTTCCCGGTTGCCGCCGTCGCCGAGAAGTCCGGTGCCTTCCTCGACTGGGAGGGCCGCGTCCGCGAGTTCGGGATCGCGCTGCGCGGCACCGACACCCTGCCCGACCAGCGGGTCCTCGACGCGCTCGCCGCCGAGATGGGGACCCGGCTCGGCGTGCCCGACGCGGAGTCCGCGCGCCGCGAACTGGACCTGCTCGGACCCTGGGAGGGACAGCGACCGGCCGATCCGGCGACGGAGACGGAGACGGTCGAGCCACCCCGCGCCGGTCCCGGCGAGGCGATCCTGACCGGCTGGCGGATGCTGCTCGATGCCGGGCGGATGCAGGACGGGGAGCCGTACCTCGCCGGTACCGCTCGGCCGCCCGTGGTTCGGCTGTCCGCCGCGACCGCCGCCGAGATCGGCGCCTCCGACGGGGATGCGGTGACGGTGTCCACCGACCGAGGCGCCGTGACACTGCCGCTCGCGATCACCGAGATGCCCGATCGCGTGGTGTGGCTGCCGCTGAACTCACCCGGCTCCGCCGTCCACCGGCAATTGGGCATCGGATCGGGCGGGCTCGTACGGATCCGGGTGGGGGAGGTGCAGTGATGGACGGGTATACAGACCTGTCGGCGTTCGGACACGATCCGTGGTGGCTGATCCTGGTCAAGGCCGTGGCGGTGTTCGCGTTCCTGGTGCTGACCGTGCTCGTGGCGATCTACGCGGAACGACGGGTCCTGGCCCGCATGCAGATGCGGATCGGGCCGAATCGGCTGGGGCCGCAGGGGATTCTGCAGAGCCTCGCCGACGGCGTCAAACTGGCGTTGAAGGAGGGCATCGTCCCGTCCGGGGTGGACCGGCCCGTCTATCTTCTCGCCCCGATCATCGCGACGGTGCCGGCTTTCATGGCGTTCGCGGTGATCCCGTTCGGGCCGGTGGTTTCGGCGTTCGGGCAGCGGACGCCGTTGCAGCTCACCGATCTTCCGGTCGCGGTGCTGTACATCCTGGCGGTCACCTCCGTCGGTGTGTACGGCATCGTGCTCGCCGGCTGGTCGTCCGGCTCGACGTACCCGCTGCTCGGCGGTCTGCGCTCGACCGCGCAGGTGATCTCGTACGAGATCGCGATGGGATTGGCGTTCGCCGCGGTGTTCCTGCTCTCCGGCACGATGTCCACGTCCGGGATCGTGTCCGGGCAGGTCGGAACGTGGTACGTCTTCCTGCTGCTGCCGTCGTTCCTCATCTACGTCACGGCCATGGTCGGCGAGACCAACCGCGCGCCGTTCGACCTGCCCGAAGCCGAGGGCGAACTCGTCGGCGGATTCCACACCGAGTACTCGTCGCTGCGCTTCGCGATGTTCATGCTCGCCGAGTACGTGAACATGACGACCGTGTCCGCGCTGGCCACCACGTTGTTCCTCGGCGGCTGGCACGCTCCGTGGCCGCTGAACATGTGGGACGGTGCCAACTCCGGCTGGTGGCCGGTGCTGTGGTTCGTCGCCAAGGTGTGGGCATTCCTGTTCCTGTTCGTGTGGTTGCGCGCCACGCTGCCCCGGCTCCGCTACGACCAGTTCATGAATCTCGGCTGGAAGGTCCTCATTCCGGCGTCGCTGCTGTGGGTCGTGGTCGTCGCCGTGATCCGGGCGCTCGCCAACGAGGGATACGCGGCCGGGCAGGGCACACTCGCCGCCGTCGGGGTGGTGTGCGTCCTGGCGTTCCTCGTGCTCACACGGTTGCGGCGCGCGGCCGGTGGCGGCGAACCCACCCGGGCCGCACCGGACGCGGCCGAACCGTTCGACCCTGGGGCCGGGGGCTTCCCGGTCCCACCGATGCCGGGTCCCGTACCCGCGCAACGCACCCCCGGGGAGGGATGACGATGCCCGAATTCCTCGATCCCATCGCCGGTTTCGGCACCACCTTCGCGGCGATGTTCAAGAAGCCGATCACCGAGCAGTATCCCGAGCAGAAACGCCCGCCGGCGCCCGGATATCACGGCCGCCATCAGCTCAACCGGCATCCGGACGGGCTCGAGAAGTGCATCGGCTGCGAACTGTGCGCGTGGGCGTGCCCGGCCGATGCAATCTACGTGGAAGCGGCGGACAACACCGAGGAAGAACGGTATTCGCCGGGGGAGCGGTACGGCCGGGTCTACCAGATCAACTATCTGCGCTGCATCGGCTGCGGTCTGTGTGTCGAGGCGTGCCCGACGCGCGCGCTGACGATGACCGCCGAATACGAGATGGCCGACGACAACCGCGCCGATCTCATCTACGACCGGTCGCGGCTGCTGGCGCCGCTGCAACCAGGGATGGAAGCGCCGCCGCACGCGATGTACCCGGGCACCACCGAGGAGGACTACTACCGGGGCCTGGTACCGGGCGCTGCCCCGAAGGACGGGGTCGAACGATGAATACGCTCACCCCTGTAGTTCTCGCTCAGGACGTCGTGGAACGCACGTCCACCGGTGAGGCGGTGCAGTTCTGGATTCTCGCCGTCGTCGCGGTGATCGGTGCGATCGGGGTCGTCGTCTCGAGCAAGGCCGTGTACTCGGCGATCTTCCTGGCACTGACCATGATCGTGCTGGCCGCCTTCTACATCGCACAGGACGCCCAGTTCCTCGGTGTCGTCCAGATCGTCGTGTACACCGGCGCGGTCATGATGCTGTTCCTGTTCGTGGTGATGCTCGTCGGCGTCGACGCGTCCGAATCGTTCACCGAAACCCTTCGCGGGCACCGCATCGCGGCGGTCGTGGCGGGAATCGGGTTCGGGGTGCTGATCATCGGGTTCCTCGCCGATTCCGAACTGCCGCCGTTCGCGGGTCTGGTGGACGCCGGTGACGGGCACGTCGCGGGTCTCGCGGAACTGCTGTTCGTGCGGTATGTGTGGGCGTTCGAACTCACCGGGGCGCTGCTCGTCACCGCGACCATCGGCGCGATGGTGCTGACACATCGCGAACGGACGGATGAGCGTCTCAGCCAGAAGGAACTGGCCCGCAGGCGGTTCCGGGAATGGGGCGCGGCGGCCGCTGCGGGGGAACCGCAGGTGCGGGTGACGCCGTTGCCGAGTCCCGGGGTGTACGCGCGGCGCAATGCCGTCGACGTTCCGGCCCGATTGCCGGACGGCAGCTATTCGCCGCTGTCGGTGAGCCGGGTACTCGAGGCCCGGGGTGCGATCGTCGAGCGGCCGGACGAGGAGGAGACCCGATGAATCCGGCGAACTACCTGTACCTTTCCGCGCTGCTGTTCACGATCGGCGCCGCAGGTGTTCTCGTGCGGCGCAACGCGTTGATCGTGTTCATGTGTGTCGAGCTCATGCTCAACGCCGTGAACCTGTCGTTCGTGACGTTCGCGCGGATGCACGGAAATCTCGACGGGCAGGTGTTCGCGTTCTTCACGATGGTCGTCGCCGCCGCCGAGGTGGTGGTCGGCCTCGCGATCATCATGACCATCTTCCGCGCCCGGCGTTCGGTGTCGGTCGACGACAACAACCTGCTCAAGCACTGAGTTTGCTCAGAACACTGAGCCTGCCGAGAGAACTGGGAGGAGACCGGGATGGGCGGAACCTCGGCCGTGTGGCTTCTGCCGGCGTTGCCGCTCGCCGGCGCCGCGGTACTGCTGCTGACCGGCCGGCGCAGCGACACGTGGGGACATCTGGTCGGATGCGCGACCGCGCTGGTCTCGTTCGGGCTGGCCGTGGTGCTGTTCGTGCAGATGCTCGGGCGCGACGCCGGCGACCGGGCCGTGCAGCAGGACCTGTTCTCGTGGGTCCCTGTCGGCGACCTGCAGGTCGACTTCGGCCTGCAGTTGGACCAGTTGTCGATGTGCTTCGTGCTGCTCATCACCGGGGTCGGGTCGTTGATCCACATCTATTCGGTCGGCTACATGGCGCACGGCCCGGACCCGTCGGGCAACACCGCGGGACGAGCACCCGGACGGCGGTTGTTCTTCGCGTACCTCAACCTGTTCCTCGCGGCGATGCTGCTGCTGGTGCTGGCCGACAACTATCTCGGCCTGTACCTCGGATGGGAGGGTGTCGGTCTCGCGTCGTATCTGCTCATCGGGTTCTGGCAGTACAAGCCGACCGCGGCGACCGCGGCGAAGAAGGCGTTCGTCGTCAACCGGGTCGGTGACATGGGCCTGGCCGTCGCCATGATGATCATGTTCGCCTCGTTCGGCACGATCGGGTTCGCCGACGTCTTCGCCGCGGTTCCGGGTGCGAGCGAAACGGTGTCGACCGCGATCGGCCTGACACTGTTGCTGGCGGCGTGCGGCAAGTCCGCGCAGGTGCCGTTGCAGGCGTGGCTCGGGGACGCGATGGAAGGCCCGACCCCGGTGTCCGCGCTGATCCACGCGGCGACGATGGTCACCGCCGGGGTCTACCTCATCGTGCGATCCGGCCCGATCTTCGACGTCGCGCCCGGCGCGCAACTGGGCGTGGTGATCGTCGGGGCCGTGACCCTGCTGTTCGGCGCGATCATCGGCTGCGCGAAGGACGACATCAAGAAGGCGCTGGCGGCGTCTACGATGAGCCAGATCGGCTACATGGTGCTCGCCGCGGGCCTCGGCCCGGCCGGTTACGCGTTCGCGATCATGCACCTGCTCACCCACGGCTTCTTCAAGGCCGGGTTGTTCCTCGGCGCCGGATCCGTGATGCACGGCATGAACGACGAGACCGACATGCGCCGCTTCGGTGGCCTGCGCACCGTCATGCCGATCACCTACGTCACATTCGGTCTCGCATATCTGGCGATCATCGGGATACCGCCGTTCGCGGGCTTCTTCTCGAAGGACCTGATCATCGAAGCGGCGTTCGGATCCGGCGGCGTCGAAGGATTCGTCCTCGGCGCGGCCGCGCTGCTCGGCGCCGGCATCACCGCGTTCTACATGACCCGCGTGATGCTCATGACGTTCTTCGGGCGGCGACGGTGGGCGGAGGATGCGCACCCGCACGAATCACCCGGGGTGATGACCGTGCCGATGGTGGTGCTGGCGATCGGGTCGGTCGCCGGGGGCGCGCTGCTGGCCTACGGTGGGGCGCTGGTGAACTGGCTCGAACCGGTGGTCGGGGAAGAGCACGGTGAACTGCCGTTCCCGGTGTGGGTGCTCACCGTCGTGACCCTCGCGGTGGTGCTCGTCGGTGTCGCGATCGCCTACCGGCAGTACGCGATCCGCGAGATCCCGGTCGATGCACCGGACGAGGTGTCCGTCCTGACTCGCGCCGCGCGCCGCGACCTGTACGGGGACGCGGTCAACGAAGCGGTGTTCATGCGACCCGGACAGCACGCGACCCGCGCCCTCGTCGAGGTCGACGACCGTGCCGTCGACGGTGCCGTCGGTGGGGTCGCCGCGCTGATCGGGGCCGCGTCGGCGCGGTTGCGCACGCTGCAGACCGGATTCGCCCGGTCCTATGCCCTGTCCATGCTGGTAGGCGCGGCCCTCGTGGTCGCCACGATGGTGCTCTGGTGAGGATGCGATGAACCAGTTCCCCTGGCTGAGCGCGTTGTGGCTGGTGCCGGCGATCGGCGCGCTGCTCGTGTGGACGGTGCCGGCGCGCCGGCCCGACCTCGCCAAGGCCGGTGCCCTCGTCGTGTCGCTGGTGGTCGCGGTGCTCGCGATCGTCGTGGCGGTGCGGTTCGAACCCGGGGGAGCGCAGTACCAGTTCGTGGAATCGCACCGGTGGATCCCGTCTTTCGGCGCCGGATACACGCTCGGGGTCGACGGCATCGCGCTGGTGCTGGTGCTGCTCACCGCGGTGCTGGTGCCGTTGCTGCTGCTGGCCGGATGGAACGACACCCGGGACACCGTGGTGCGGAACGGCATCGGGGGCAAGCGTCCGCACGCGTACGTCGCGCTGATCCTGGTGGTCGAGGCGATGGTGCTGCTGGCGTTCACCGCACTCGACATCCTGCTGTTCTACGTGTTCTTCGAGGCGATGCTCATCCCGATGTACTTCCTCATCGGCGGATTCGGTCGGGCGCAGGACCGGGCCGCCCGCTCCGCCGCGGCGGTGAAGTTCCTGCTCTACAACCTGTTCGGCGGCCTCATGATGCTCGCCGCGGTCATCGGCCTGTACATCCTGACCGTCGACCTGGGGGTGGGGACGTTCGACTTCCGGGAGGTCGTCGCGTTGGCGACGGCCGGTGAACTCGGTGCCTCCCCGGGGCTGCTGAACGCGCTGTTCCTCGGGTTCATGTTCGCGTTCGCGGTCAAGGCGCCGCTGTGGCCGTTCCACAGCTGGCTGCCCGGCGCCGCCGTCGAAGCGACACCGGCAAGTGCCGTGCTGATGATGGCGATCGTCGACAAGGTCGGCACGTTCGCGATGATCCGGTACTGCCTGCAGCTGTTTCCCGAGGCCTCGGCGACGTTCGCGCCGCTGATCGTCACCCTGTCGGTGATCGGCATCCTCTACGGCGCGATCGCCGCCATCGGGCAGACCGACGTGATGCGGCTGATCGCCTACACGTCGATCTCGCACTTCGGGTTCATCGTGCTGGGCATCTTCGCGATGACCAGCCAATCCCAGACCGGATCGACGCTGTACATGGTCAACCACGGGCTCTCGACCGCGGCGTTGTTCCTCATCGCGGGATTCCTCGTCTCCCGCAGGGGTTCTCGCATGATCGCCTCGTTCGGAGGGGTCCGGAACGTGGCGCCGATCGCGGCCGGCACGTTCCTCGTCGCCGGTCTGGCGACGCTGTCGTTGCCCGGGCTCGCCCCGTTCATCAGCGAATTCCTGGTCCTGATCGGCACATTCCCGCGCTACGGCGTCGCCGCGGTGTTCGCCGCCGGCGCGCTCGTGCTCTCCGCGGTCTACGTGCTGTGGCTGTACCAGCGGATGATGACCGGTCCGCTCGCCTCCGGCAACGAGGAGGTCCGCGACCTGGTGCCGCGCGAACTGGTCGTCGTCGCACCGCTCGTCGCGCTGCTCATCGTGCTCGGCCTGTTCCCGAAACCCGCGCTCGATGTGATCGACCCGGCCGTGAACCACACGATGACCACGATCGGGCAGACCGACCCGGCGCCCACCGTGCCCGGTCCGGTGCTGACCGGGGCGGTGGTGGGTGCCGATCCGGAAACCGATACGCCCGAGCAGGGAGGTGAATCCGAGTGAACGAGATCAGCACCCCGTCGATCGAATACGGTCTGCTCGCGCCGATGCTCATCGTGCTCGGTGTCGCGGTCGCGGGGGTGCTCGTCGAGGCATTCGTGCCCCGCCGGGTCCGGCACACGACCCAGTTCGTGCTCGCGATCGCCGGTCTCGTCGCGGCCTTCGTCGCGGTCGTCTCGCTCGCCGGAACCAGCAGTTCGGCGGTGCTCGGCGCGGTCGTGATCGACGGCCCGGCCCTGTTCCTGCAGGGCGCGATTCTGCTGACCTCGATACTCGCGGTCGGATTGATCGCGCAACGTCGTGTGGCAGTGGCGGAGACGGTCACGGCCGGGGTCCGGTTCGCCGTCGACGACTTCGCACCGGAACCGGCCGTGCCGCCGGGAAGCGCCGCCGAGCGCGCGGCGGCAGGCAAAGGGAGTGCCACCTCCGAAGTGTTCCCGCTCGCGATGTTCGCGGTCGGCGGGATGCTGCTGTTCCCCGCATCCGACGACCTGCTCAGCATGTTCGTGGCCCTCGAGGTGCTGTCGCTGCCGCTGTACCTTCTGTGCGGCCTCGCGCGGCACCGCCGCCTCCTGTCGCAGGAGGCGGCGCTGAAATACTTTCTGCTCGGCGCATTCTCGTCGGCGTTCTTCCTCTACGGCATGGCGTTGCTGTACGGGTACGCGGGCACGGTGCGGTTGTCCGGGATCGCGGCGGCCGTCGCCGACGGGTCCGGCGACGACACCCTCGCCCTGATCGGCGTGGCGCTGCTCGCGGTCGGGCTGCTGTTCAAGGTCGGTGCGGTGCCGTTCCAGTCGTGGATCCCCGACGTCTATCAGGGCGCCCCCACCTCGGTCACCGCGTTCATGGCGTCGGCGACGAAGATCGCGGCCTTCGGGGCGCTGCTGCGGGTGTTCTACGTCGCGGTGCCCGGGCTGAGCGCGAACTGGCAGCCGGTGCTCGGGGCCGTCGCCGTCCTGACGATGGTGGCCGCGTCGGTGATCGCGGTGACCCAGCGCGACGTCAAGAGGATGCTCGCGTACTCGTCCGTCGCCCACGTCGGGTTCGTTCTCACCGGCCTGGTCGCGGCCAACCACGCAGGCGTCGCGTCGACGATGTTCTATCTTCTCGCCTACGGGATCAGCACCGTCGGGGCGTTCGCGATAGTCGGGCTCGTCCGCGACCGCACCGGGGAAGCCGGCGATCTGTCCGCGTGGGCGGGGCTGGGCCGCCGATCTCCGGTCGCCGCAGCGGCATTCGCCCTGTTTCTGCTCGCGTTCGCCGGGATCCCGCTGACCAGTGGCTTCGTCAGCAAGTTCGCGGTGTTCGGTGCCGCGATCGAGGGCGGGGCAGCGCCGCTGGTCGTCGTCGGTGTCGTGTGCAGTGCGATCGCCGCCTATTTCTATGTGCGGGTCATCGTGCTGATGTTCTTCACCGAACCGGGGGACGACGCGGTGACGGTCGTCGCGCCGGGTGCGGTGACCGCCGCGGTCGTGGCGGTGTCCGCGCTGGTGACCGTCGTGCTCGGGATCGCGCCGCAGCCGGTGCTGGATCTCGCGGACCGCGCGGCAGTGTTCTTTCAATAGCGCAGTGTTCTTTCAATAGCGCAGGGTTGTCCACAGGCGCCGGATTCATCCACAGATTCGCCGGATCCGGCGTCGGCGGGTCTCGCGTCGAATCCCCGGTGGATACCGTCGCGGCATGGGGAGCGGCGACGAGGGGGAACGGGTCCGGTTCCGGCTGGACGCGATCGCCCGTGCTGCCGGTGACCACGGGGCTACCGGTGACTACCGGGCTGCCGGTGACGGGGCTGTCGGTGACTTCGGGGAAGAGCCACCGGTCGGCGAACCGGAACCGCTGCGGCTGGTCGACCGATTGCGCGCGTCACGCTGGCAGACCGGGCACGGCGGGACCGCGGCCCTCGGCGTCGTCGGCATCGTCGCGGCGCTCGTCGCGTTCGTCGTGGTGTGGCGTGATCAGCCTGTGCCGCAAGCAGTTCCACCGCTGCCCTCGGTGTCGACCGTGTCCGAGCCGCTCGTTTCCGTGCCGAGCGGCGCGGCGCCGACGTCGGACGCGGTCGAGCCCGAAGAACTCGTTGTCAGCGTCGTCGGGTTGGTCGCCGCGCCGGGGCTCGTGACGTTGGCACCCGGGAGCCGGGTCGCGGATGCGCTGACCGCCGCCGGGGGAGCGTTGCCGGGCGCCGATCTCACGGGCATCAATCTGGCGCAACGTGTCGCCGACGGCGACCAGATCGTCGTCGGTGCCGTGCCACCCGATCCGCCGCCTCCCGCGAGCAGCGTGTCGAGCGCCGGAACCGGTGTGGGATCACCCGCCCCGACATCGGGAGGTGCGGCAGGACCGGTGAATTTGAACACCGCCGACGAAGCGGCGCTCGATGCGCTGCCCGGGGTGGGTCCGGTGACCGCCGCGGCCATCGTCGCCTGGCGCGACGAAAACGGGCCGTTCACGGACGTCGAGCAACTCGGCGAGGTCGACGGCATCGGCCCGGCCCGGCTCGCGCGACTGCGCACGCTGGTCACGGTGTGAACAGCGACCGGCTCGATGCGCGGCTGGTTCCGTGCGCGGCCGCGGCATGGGCCGTCACGCTGCTCGGCCTGTACGCGGGG
>NZ_JBMBTE010000155.1:0-10004 GCF_048897285.1 Rhodococcus sp. O3 | reverse complement strand
TGCTCGGTCGCCTCGGCAACCTGCTCACCGTTGGCATCGGTCGCATGGTGGGCGGCCATCGCCAGCGCGACCGGGTGGGCACGGCGCGCCGCTGCCTCTTCCGGGGTCACATGGTGGTGCGCTGCGGGTTCCGCAGGCTGCTGTTGCTGCGGTTCCTGGCTCGCCCCGCGATCACGGCCGCGCTTACGGCGCGATCCGCCCTCGCTCTTCGAACGACCGGAATCCTCGGCCGGCTTCGACTCGATCGGGTCGGAGTGGACGATGATGCCGCGACCGTGGCAGTGCTCACAGGTGGTCGAGAACGCCTCGACCAGACCGGTGCCGAGCCGCTTGCGCGTCATCTGGACCAGGCCCAGCGACGTCACCTCGGAGACCTGGTGACGGGTGCGGTCGCGTCCGAGTGCTTCGGTGAGGCGACGCAACACCAGGTCACGGTTCGATTCGAGCACCATGTCGATGAAGTCGACGACGATCATGCCGCCGATGTCGCGCAGCCGCATCTGCCGCACGATCTCCTCGGCCGCTTCGAGGTTGTTGCGGGTGACCGTTTCCTCGAGGTTGCCGCCGGCACCGGTGAACTTGCCGGTGTTGACGTCGACGACCGTCATGGCTTCGGTGCGGTCGATGACGAGCGTGCCACCGGACGGCAGCCACACCTTGCGGTCGAGCGCCTTGGCGAGCTGTTCGTCGATGCGGTGGGCGGCGAAGACGTCGACACTTCCCGGGTTGTCGTACTGTTCCACGCGCGGCAGGAGGTCGGACGCCACGGTGCGGATGTAGTTCTCGACGGTGCGCCAGGACTTGTCGCCCTCGATGACCAGCTTGGAGAAGTCCTCGTTGAACAGATCGCGGACGACCTTGACGAGCAGGTCCGGCTCCTCGTACAGCGTCTTGGGCTGGCCGGACGCCTCGGACTTCGCCTTCTCGGCCTGCTCCTGGATGGCGGCCCACTGCGTCTGCAACCGGGTCACATCCCGCGAGAGTTCCTCCTCGCTGACACCCTCGGCGGCGGTGCGGATGATGACGCCGGCGTCGGACGGGACGATCTCACGCAGGATCTCCTTGAGACGCTTGCGTTCGGTGTCGGGCAGCTTGCGGCTGATACCGGTCGACGATCCGCCCGGCACGTACACCAGGAAGCGGCCCGCGAGGCTGATCTGCGTGGTCAGACGAGCACCCTTGTGCCCGACCGGGTCCTTGCTGACCTGCACGACGACCTGATCGCCGGGCTTGAGCGCCTGCTCGATCTTGCGGGAGTTGCCGCCGAGGCCTGCGGCCTCCCAGTTGACCTCACCTGCGTACAGCACGCCGTTGCGGCCGCGGCCGATGTCGATGAACGCGGCCTCCATCGACGGCAGCACGTTCTGCACGCGGCCCAGGTAGACGTTGCCCACCATGGACGCCGAGTTGGCGCTGGTCACGAAGTGCTCGACGAGGATGCCGTCCTCGAGCACCGCGACCTGGGTCATGCCGGCGTGCGCACCGTCGGTCCGCTCCCGCACGACCATGACGCGGTCGACGGATTCGCGGCGGGCGAGGAACTCGGACTCGGTGAGGATCGGCGGGCGGCGGCGGCCGGCCTCGCGGCCGTCGCGGCGACGCTGCCGCTTCGCTTCCAGGCGGGTCGACCCGGTGATGCCCTGGACCTCGTCCTTGACCGCGCGGGCCTTGCTGCGCGGTTCGCGCTCGTGGATGACGGTGGGGACGGAGTCGTCCTCGACGGTGGTGTCCGCAGCCTCGCTGCCCTTGCGACGGCGACGGCGGCGGCGACGACGGGACGTGCCCTCGCCCTGCTCTTCCTCCGAGACGCCCTCGTCCGATTCGGCGGCTTCCTCGGCGGCCTCGGCGGCCGGGGTCTCGGTGACCCCGGCACCCGTCTCCGCTTCGGCCCCCACACGGGCTTCCTCGGTCTCGGAGACCTCGGCGGCCTCCGTCTCCTCGGCAGCCTTCAACTCTTCGGTCGTCTCTCCGCCCTCGGCGCTGTCACCGCGGCCACGACCGCGGCCACGACGCCCACGCCGCCGACGACGGGGGTGTTCCTCTTCGGTCTCGGCGGTGGTCTCGGCGGGCTCTTCCTCGACGGCGGGCTCTGTGCTCTCCTCCGCCTCGACCATCGGCTCGGCCGGGGTCTCGGCACCGCGACGGGTGCGGCGGCGGCGCGGGGTGCTCTCCACCGGAGCCGTCAGGTCGGGCTGCAGGAACAGCGGTGCTTCCACGATCGGCTCGACGGTCGGCGCGGGCTGCGGAGCCTCGAACAGCGGGGTGTCCTGCACGGGGGCGGTGAACAGGGAACCGGGACCGGCGAGGTGCGGTTCGGCCTCGGGTTCCGGCGCGGTCTCGGCCTCGACTTCCGGCGTAGCCTCTGGTTCCGGCGCGGCCTCGGGCTCCGGCGCAGCCTCGGCCTCGACTGCCGGCGCAGCCTCGGCCTCTGCAGCGGGAGCGGTCTCGCCGGTCACCGAGGCGGGCGCGACCAGCGCGTCGCGTATCTGCTCGGCGGAGTCACGGTGGAGCGTCGAGTGCGCACTGCGCAACTCGTGGCCGAACTCCGCGGCCTTCGCGATGACCTCTTTGCTGGTCAGTCCGAGCAGCTTGGCGAGGGCGTGCACGCGAATCTTCGCGGGCAGCTCCGCTGCGGCTTCGGTGGAATTGTCGTTCGGCGGCACTTGATCTGCCACGTAGGTCTCCTAAGACCCCCGGGCGCGTCCATCACCGAACGGCGATGTGACGCGGCCACGCGGGGGCGCAGTCTGTGTGCTCGCGCCCTCTGGCGCGAGGTCTCCGGTCTCGCATCGCGCGGTCGTCCGGTGCCCGTTTTCACTGCACGGCCGAGCGGTGCCTGGCTTGATCGCGAATCGAGCGCCGGAACATCCAGCATGCCGCCGAGCGAGGTGTCTCCTGCGTTTCTCGGCCACAGCGATGTCGGGCATCGTTCCGTGATGTCGTCGGTCGTTCCGCACTCGTTCGTATGGAGCAACCTTCCCCAGTATCCCACACAGGAATGCCCGGATACGCCAACGGCGCCCCGAAGGGCGCCGTCGACTCGTGTCCGCTTCGGCGAACGACTAGGCGTTCGCGAGCTCCGGGAACCAGAGTGCGATCTCACGCTCGGCCGATTCGACCGAGTCGGAGCCGTGCACGAGGTTCTCTCCCGCGTCGAGGCCGAGGTCACCGCGGATCGAACCGGGCACGGCCTTCTCGACCGGGTCGGTGCCGCCGGCGAGCTGCCGGAACGCCGCGATCGCGCGGGGGCCTTCGAGCACCGCCGCGACGAGCGGGCCACCGGTGATGAACTCGATCAGACCCGGGTAGAAGGGCTTGCCCTCGTGTTCGGCGTAGTGGGCCGCGGCGACCTCCTCGGTCGCGGTACGCAGCTCCAGCGCCACGATGTTGAGGCCCTTGCGCTCGATGCGCGAGAGGATTTCTCCGACATGACGGCGTGCGACGCCGTCGGGCTTGATCAGTACCAGAGTCCGTTCAGTCACGCCGAACAGCGTAGAGGTTCAGTCGCGCTGGCCCGGGAGCAGACCCCGCGCCTCCCGCTCCTTGATGTCTTTGCGCAGGTAGAGCAGGTACGCCCAGACCACCGAGAACAGCACGCCCACCGCACCGAGCGCCGGGTCGACGAAGAAGCCCAGCAGCGTCAGCACCTGCAGGCCCAGATTGAACGGGATCGCCCACGAGCGTCCCTGGACGCCCGCACCGAGGAACATCAGCACCGCCAGCACGATGATGTAGGTGCCGGAGAACGCGTCCAGACCACCACCGACGGCGGCGACGACCGGCAGCACGAGCAGCACGACGATCGCCTCGAGGACCAGTGTTCCGGCCATGACGCCGCGGAAACCCTTCCACGGGTCCTTGGCCGGAGGCCGGATCTCGGGATCCTTCCCGGCCGGGTTTTCGTTGCTCACGCGGGGTCCTTTCCGAACAGACTGCGGGCGGCACCGGCGGTGACGACGGAACCGGTCACCACGACGCCCGCTCCCGATACTGCCTCACCGGGCTCGGCGACCTCCTCGGCGATCGCGATCGCCGTCTCGATCGCGTCGGGCAGCGTCGCAGCCGTCACCACCCGCTCGTCACCGAACCGGGCGACGGCGAGGTCGGCCAGGTCGTCGACGTCCATGGCGCGCGGCGACCCGTTGTGGGTGACCACGATCTCGTCGAACACCGGCTCGAGGGCCTCGAGCAGACCACGGACGTCCTTGTCGGCCATCACCGAGACCACACCGACCAGCTTGCGGAAGTCGAACTCGGCGGCCAACGCGGCCGCGAGCGCCTTCGCGCCGTGCGGGTTGTGGGCGGCGTCGAGGAACACCGTCGGCGCACTGCGGACCCGCTCGAGCCGGCCGGGGTTCACCACCGACGCGAACGCCTCGCGCACGGCGTCGACGTCGAGCTGCCGGTCCGGTCCGGCCCCGAAGAACGCCTCGACCGCGGCGAGCGCCAGCGACGCGTTGAACGCCTGGTGCTCACCGTGCAGCGGCAGGAAGATGTCGCTGTACACGCCGCCGAGACCCTGCAGCTCGAGCTGCTGGCCACCGACGGCGATCTGCCGCTGCAGCACGGCGAACTCCGAACCCTGCCGCGCGACCGCGGCGTCCGCCTCGACCGCCTGACGCAGCAGCACCTCCATCGCCTCGGGTTCCTGCTGCGCGATGATCGCGACCGTGTCGCGGGGCACCAGGTCGTCGGGGCGGGCCCGCTTGATGATCCCCGCCTTCTCCCCCGCGATCTCCGTGAGGGACTCGCCGAGATAACCGGTGTGGTCGATACCGATCGGGGTGATCACCGCGACCTGGCTCTCGACGACGTTGGTGGCATCCCACCGGCCGCCGAGGCCGACCTCGACGACCGCGACGTCGACGGGAGCGTCGGCGAACGCGGCGAACGCCATCGCGGTGGTGACCTCGAACTTGCTCATCCGGGGACCGCCCGCGGCCTCGGACTGCTGGTCGATCATCCGCACGTACGGCTCGATGTCGCGGTAGGTGTCGACGTAGGTGCGCGGCGATACGGGCACCCCGTCGATGCTGATCCGCTCGGTCGCCAACTGCAGGTGCGGGCTGGTCGTGCGGCCGGTACGCCGGTGCAGACGGGTCAGCAGGGCGTCGATCATCCGGGTCACCGACGTCTTGCCGTTGGTGCCGGCGACGTGGATGACCGGATAGTTGTGCTGCGGGGACCCGAGCAGGTCCATGAGCGCCGCGATCCGGGTCAGCGACGGCTCGATCTTCGTCTCGGGCCAGCGCTGGTCGAGTTCGGCCTCGACCAGCGCCAGTTCCGCGAGATCCACCGGGGACGGTTCCCCGGGTCGTTCGGTGCTCACGCCTGACCCAGCTCCGCCAGACGCGCGGTGAAACGAGCGATCTCCTCTTCGGCGATCTGCTTGCGCGCGGTGATCTTCTCGACGACCTGCGCCGGGGCCTTCGCCAGGAACGCCTCGTTGCCGAGTTTCGCGGACGTGCCGGCCAGTTCCTTCTCGGCGACCGCGAGATCCTTGCGCAGGCGCGCGATCTCAGCGGCGACGTCGATGGTGCCGGAGGTGTCCAGCTCGACCGTCACGGTCGCGCGGGACAGGCGCACCTCGACGGACGCGGTCGCGGCGAAACCGTCCTCGGGCTCGGTGAGGCGCGCCAGCGAGCGCACCGCCGGGACCTGCGAGGCGAGGTCGGCGGCGTCGATCTCGTTGAGACGCGCAGCGACCTTCTGCGACGGCTTGAGTCCCTGGTCGCTGCGGAAGCGGCGCACCTCGGTGACGAGCTTCTGCATGTCCTCGATCCGGCGGGCCGCGTCGGCGTCGGTGGCCACCCCGGTCGCGGCCGGCCAGGACGCGATGACCAGCGACTCGCCGCCGGTGAGCACCTTCCACAGGGTTTCGGTGACGAACGGGATCACCGGGTGCAGCAGACGCAGCAGCGAATCCAGCACGGCACCGAGCACGGCCCGGGTGTGCGCGGGACGGTTTCCTTCCTCGGCGAGCTGCACCTTCGCGAGTTCGAGATACCAGTCGCAGACCTCGTCCCACGCGAAGTGGTACAGCGCCTCGCAGGCCTTGGAGAACTCGAACTTCTCGAAGGCCTCGTCGACCTCGGCGCGGACCTGCTCGAGCCGGTCGAGGACCCAGCGGTCGGCGTCGGTGAGCTCGCCGCGCGCGGGCAGCTCGGTCACGACGGCACCGTTCATCAGCGCGAACTTGGTCGCGTTGAACAGCTTGTTCGCAAAGTTGCGCGAGGACTGGGCGTGGTCCTCACCGACGGCGAGGTCGCTGCCCGGGTTCGCGCCGCGCGCGAGCGTGAAGCGCAGTGCGTCGGCGCCGAAGCGCTCGACCCAGTCGAGCGGATCGATACCGTTGCCGCGCGACTTCGACATCTTCTTGCCGTACTGGTCGCGAACCAGGCCGTGCAGGAACAGATCCTTGAACGGAACCTTCCCGCCGCCGAGCGCGTCGTCACCCGCGACGTAGGTGCCGAACATCATCATCCGGGCGACCCAGAAGAACAGGATGTCGTAGCCGGTGACGAGAACGCTGGTGGGATAGAACTTTTCGAGCTCGGGGGTATTCTCCGGCCAGCCCATCGTGGAGAACGGCCACAGGCCCGAGGAGAACCAGGTGTCGAGGACGTCTGGGTCCTGCTCCCAGCCTTCGGGGGCGGTCTCGTCGGGGCCGAAGCACTCGATCTCGCCGTTCGGGCCGTACCAGATCGGGATGCGGTGACCCCACCACAGCTGGCGGGAGATGCACCAGTCGTGCATGTGGTCGACCCATGCGAACCACCGCGGTTCCTGGCTGGCGGGGTGAATCACCATGTCACCGTTGCGAACTGCGTCGCCGGCAGCCTTGGCGAGCGACTCGACCTTGACCCACCACTGCATCGACAGACGCGGCTCGATGGTCTCCCCGGAACGTTCGGAGTGGCCGACGCTGTGCAGATAGGGGCGCTTCTCGGCGACGACACGGCCCTGCTCGGCGAGTTCCTCGCGGATCGCGACGCGCGCCTCGAAACGGTCCATGCCGTCGAAACGCGTTCCGCTGTCGGCGATCTTGCCGGCCTTGTCCATGATGGTGGGCATCGGCAGGTTGTGCCGCAGACCCATCTCGAAGTCGTTGGGGTCGTGCGCCGGGGTGATCTTCACGGCGCCGGTTCCGAACGTGGGGTCGACGTAATCGTCGGCGATGACCGGGATCTGCCGTTCGGTGATCGGGTGGAAGATCGTGGTGCCGACGAGGTGCTTGTAGCGCTCGTCGTCGGGGTGCACCGCGACGGCGGTGTCGCCGAGCATCGTCTCGACACGGGTGGTCGCGACGACCACGTGCGGTTCGTCGTCGTTCAGGGAGCCGTAGCGCAGGGAGACGAGCTCACCCTCGACCTCTTCGAACTTGACCTCGATGTCGGAGATGGCGGTCTGCAGCACCGGCGACCAGTTCACCAGGCGCTCGGCCCGGTAGATGAGCCCGTCGTCGTACATGCGCTTGAAGATGGTCTGCACGGCGCGGGAGAGGCCCTCGTCCATGGTGAAGCGGTCGCGGGACCAGTCGACGCCGTCGCCGATGCGACGCATCTGGCCCTGGATGGTGCCGCCGGACTCGCGCTTCCAGTCCCACACCTTCTCGACGAACTGCTCGCGGCCGAGGTCTTCCTTCTTCTTGCCGTCCGCGGCGAGCTGCTTCTCGACGACGGTCTGGGTGGCGATACCGGCGTGGTCCATGCCGGGCAGCCACAGCGTCTCGAATCCCTGCATGCGCTTGCGGCGGGTCAGGGCGTCCATCAGGGTGTGGTCGAGAGCATGACCCATGTGCAGGCTGCCGGTGACGTTCGGCGGCGGCAGCACGATGGAGTAGCCGGGCTTCTCGCTCGTCGGATCGGCCTGGAAGTACCCGGCATCTACCCAGCCCTGGTAGAGCTCGGCCTCGACAGCGCTGGGGTCCCAGCTCTTGGGGAGGGCGTCGGCGGGATTCTGCGGGTTCTCTGGCGCACTGGTCACCAGGCAATCCTAAGCGCCGCGCACAAATCGCCAGGACAGGCCCCGTCGCCCGGCCGGCCCGCTCCCGGTCGCGATCACTGCGCCCAGGGCGGGGTGAGTTGCGTGCCGTCGTTCAGGGTCGCGGTCAGCCCCGGGGTGGTCGTGACCCAGACGGTGGTTTCCTGCGGTCCGCCGTCGACGATCACCTCGACACCGGCGCGCACCAGTGCGACTTTCCCCCGTTCGACCCGGTTGCGGGTGCCGTCGAGGGTGACGTGCAGCGTTCCGTCGAGGACGAGGAGCACCTCGTCGCGGCTCGGGCGGTGGGCCACGCCGCGCGTTCCCGCCGGCACCGTGAGCTGCCACGCGCACAGCTGGGTGCTGTTCCGGGACGCCACATAGGACGCGAACGTGCTGCCGTGCGCGTCGAACCGGACGGCGTCCGCTGTGCCGAGGACCGTCATGTCACTACCCCCATGTAGTCAAGTTGATTGTCTACATGGTCAAGCTACTTGACCTTTCTGTCAAGATGAATCCATGACCGACTTCCCGGATCTCCCGGTGCTCGTCCTGCGGGCCGCGAGCCAACTGGTCGACGCCATCCAGGACGGCGTCGCCGCACGCGGGTTCACCGACGTCCGCCCGTCGCACGGATTCGCCTTCGCCCGGATCAGCGCCGGCGACGCCACCGCCTCCGACCTCGCCGAGTACCTCGGCGTCACGAAGCAGGCCGCCGGACAGCTCGTCGACCAACTCGTCGAGCGCGGCTACGTCACGCGGGAAGCGGACCCCACCGACGCGCGGGCACGTCTGCTGCGCCCGACCGATCGGGGCTGGGCCTGCACGCGCGCCGCGGACGACGCGGCGCGCGAGGCGGTCGAGCAGTGGCGGGACCGGCTCGATCCCGCGACCTACGCGGCCCTCGGTACCGCCCTGAGGACGGTGGTCACGACGGGACGCCTCCGTCCCGCGTGGTGACCGCGCCGCGTGTGGATCCGCCCCTGAGCGGGTACTCCGTGGGCCCGCAACCGGTCGACACGAACGGGAGACCACGATGATGCGAGCACTGATGCTGGCGGCGGGCGCGGCCGCAGCCGGATACGTCCTCGGCTCGAAGTCGGGCAGAGGAACCTACGACAAGCTGGTGGGACAGTCCGCGGACCTGTGGCACAACCCCGCGGTCCAGGACAAGGTGCACGAGGCGTCCAAGGTCGTCAAGGACACCGTCCCCCAGGTGTCGAAGGTTGTGAAGGACACCGTGCCCCACGTCCAGGAGACGGTCGGCTCACTGGCGAAGAAGGCCGGCCACAAGCACTGATCGCGCGCAAACGCGCCGAGCCGGTCGATCTCAGCCCAGCAGTTCCGGCAGGTCGACCGGCCGGCCGAGCACGTGCTCGGACAGGAACGCCTCGACCGTCCGGTACCAGACCGCGGTGTGCTGCGGGCTGAGCACCCAGTGGTTCTCGCTCGGAAAATACAGGAAGCGATGCACGGTCGTGCCGTCGTCGTCGGCGGGCAGGCCGGATTCGGACAGCAGCTCGTACCACAGACGCAGCGCCTCCCCGATGGGAACGCGATAGTCCTTGTCGCCGTGGATCACCAGCATCGGGGTGACGATGCTGTCGACGTACAGGTGCGGTGAGTTCTCCACCGCCATCTCGGGGGTCATCTCGCGCTGCCAGTACCACGCGGCGTCGGTCGTGGGCGCGAACTGGTCGAGCGCCCACAGACTCGCGTGGGTGACGATCGCGCGGAACCGGTCCGTGTGCCCGGCGATCCAGTTCGCCATGTAGCCGCCGAACGATCCGCCCATCGCGGCGGTCCGCCCGGAGTCGATCTCGGGCAACGCCTCGGCGGCGTCGGTGATCGCCATGAGATCGGTGAACGGTTCCTTGCCCCACCGGCCCCAGCCGCGCTGCACGAACTCGCGACCGTAACCGGTGGACAGCGCCGGGTCCGGTAGCAGCACCGCGTAGCCGCGGGCGACGAGCAGCCACGGGTTCCACCGCCACGACCAGGTGTTCCACGAATTCAGCGGA
>NZ_JBMBTE010000154.1:0-10199 GCF_048897285.1 Rhodococcus sp. O3 | reverse complement strand
ACTGGCCGGGCGAGGTCGACCTCGACGCTGTGTTGTGGGATCTGGCCCGCCACCTCCAGACCGGCACCCGGCTGCACGACGAGCTGAAGGCTGCCCCGGCCGGTTCCGAATACCGTGAACAGGTCGACCACGCCCGTACGGCGCTCGGCGCGTGTCTGATGCACGTACGGCACGGAGCGGAGCGGCTCGCAGCTCTGGCGCACCGGGTCGAAGCGTTCGATCGGGAGCTGAGCGAACCTGCGCGCCGGGCCGAGCTGGAGAAGGCACGCGAGCTGCGCGCGCGAAGCGATGCCGAGCAGGCGGAGCGGTTGGCTGCTGCCGCCGCCGAAGTCGACGCCATCACACCGGAGCTGGGTGGTGTCGCCGACCAGGCGCTCAGCGTGCTCGACGCGTATGACGAGTTGCCGAGAATGCGTCCTGAGCTGCATGGATGACACGTCCTGGCGGGTGGCCGGCATGACGTGATCGGTTGTTGCCGGGTACCGAGTCGCGAACTCGGTACCTGGCATTTTTTGTGGAGTGGAGGCGGCCCGGAAAGGTGCTGTGACCTGCGTGGATGGCACGCCCCGGGGATGGCTGCTGTCGGACTTCCCGGATCTCCCGCTTGCAACTATGCAAAAGTAATTTGTATAGTTACGTCCGTCGGAAACGCCGAACCAAGGGAGTTGGAAAATGTCGAATACCACTGTCGCAGAACTTGTCACCCTCACCATCTCCGGAATCCCGGTGCGCGCCGTGATCGCCGAAATCCTCAACTTCCGCACCAACGACAGCGGGCGGTTCGCCGATGTGCGCCTGACCGACGGCACCGTCGTCGAGCACGCGGACACCCTCGACATCGAGCTGACCGCAGCCGCGCGCGACGCGATCGCTGCCGCCTGACCCACGCGCCGAACTCGAAACCCCAACCCCGACACAGGAGGTCGTCATGACTACACCCACCACCGCACTGCCCACCGGATACACTGCCGAGATCGACGGCGCCACCGCGCTCGTCATCGGCCACGCCCACAGCTTCCCGCGCCACCCGCAGCGCGGCGCACCGGTGCAGCCGTTCGGCGGCACACAGACGTCGATCTCGGCCACCAGGGCGATCGACGCACCGCTGTACGCGCTCGTCTCGGTCGAATGGGCCACCGAGGTGACCACCATCGAGCCCGGCGGCAGCACCCGCACGATGTTCGCCAAGGGCTGGCTGGGCACCCGCAGGGCACCACCTCGTACCTACACTCGGCTACCCACCACACAGACCTGGGCGTCCACACGCTCGGAACCGATGCCCGGTACGCCGCGAGCGGCCGAGACGCCGAAGTACCCGCTAAGGTTCGCGAGACGGTGCAGTCGTGGGTTTCGGAGGCGCCGACGGTGTCCCGGCTCGTGTCAAGGTGCACAACTTCGCGCTGTAGCGCGAGGAACGTGACAACGACAAGGGCCGGGGGTGTACCTAGCACCCCCGGCCCGATCCCCATTGTCCACCACCACATCAGACGACTCGGTAGCCAGCCCCTCTGAAGGACTTCACGCCGCGGCCGCACGGTCGTACAACGTCGTAGCCGAGATCGACGTCAGCGCCGACGAAGAGACCACCGATCCGCTGCGCGGCACCCTCGCCGACCACAACGGTGCCGCCGGACACTCCGAACTCATGCCACCCTGAAGGGGCTTTACCGTCCCGGCCGAGACGGTTCGGCGGGCCGAACCATCGCCCGGGCCGTTCTCGAGATCGACCCGTGGCCGCTGCGCGCGTGCTGCCCACCGATGACGACGACCGTTCGTCGACGCGATCGACGTTCCGCCGCTGATCTCGGCCCACGCGGAAGCCGGCCGCACACACCCGCAAACTGCGCAAACCCTAACCGACACCCCCCTTGGTGAATCCGGCCCTTCTCGAGGACAATTCGCGTCCCCGGGCTCACCGTCGCGCCCGGGACGCCGCGAGACCACCACCGAGAAGGGAAAACACGTGCCCAGTTCTGCGCTCGTCACACCGGGAGACGGTCGGTCTCCGGTGCTCATCCACGTCCCACACGCCTCGCACGTCATCCCACCCGAACTGCGCGCAGATCTGCTCCTGACCGATGTCGAGCTGGCCGCCGAACTCGACGAATCGACCGACACCGCCACCGACACCATCGCCGCGGCAGCCCTGCGCCACACCCGGCAGCGACCGACCACCGTGGTCAACACGCTCTCACGCCTGGTGATCGACCCCGAACGGTTCCCCGATGCCAGCGAGCCGGCAGACGCCTTCGGTCGCGGCGCGGTCTACACCCGCACCTGCACCGGCGCACCCCTGCGCACTGAGCCCTACCCGCGCGCCGAGCAGCTGCTCGACGGCTATTTCCGTCCCTACGCCGACGCGGTCACCGCAGCGGTCGAGGACCGTCTGCACGCGTGCGGGCGCGCGGTGATCATCGATCTGCACTCGTACCCCGAAAAGCCTTCCGGGTTCGAGAACCCCGACGCCGCGCGCCCCGCGCTGTGCATCGGCACCGACCCGGTCCACACCCCGGCTTGGCTGATCGAGGCCACCCGTGGCGCATTCGCGTCCCTCCCCGAGTTCGGCGAGATCGCCGAGAATACCCCCTACGCAGGGTGTTACGTGCCGATGCGCCACTACGGCCACCACGAGCGCGTGACGTCGGTGATGATCGAACTACGCCGTGACGTCTACCTCACCGACCCGCGCACCCCGCACCCCGCGCGCGTCGACCGGCTCGGCCACGCCCTGGCCACCCTCATCGACACGGTCACCGAATGGGCGGCCGCCGATGTGTAAACCCAAGCCCGGACCGCGCTGCACCCCACACATGCGTGCCCGACTCGACAGATCAACCGCGCGGGTCGCGGCCGTCCGCGCGCGGCTGGCCGATAATCCGACACATGCGCGGCTACAACGCAGCTTTACCACTGCCATGGCCGACCACGTTCAGATATGTGCCCTGTACGACTCCACACCCGGCGGCCAGGATGAACTACGCACGGCGATTGCCTCATCCAGTGACCGGAACACCCGGGATGTACTGACCGCGCGCCTGAGAGACGCTGAGAGACTACGAGCCGAGCAAATCGAAGCGCAGCGCCGCGCCAGTGCAGGACAGGTCTACAAGGAAGGAATTGACGATGCACCACGAGGAACCGATGACGCAGGAACGCCGCGAGAAGTTTTGGAGGCAGTACGGGTGGAGCCCGGAGCTGCCGGAGGACCAGCGCAAGAAGATCGAGGATTACTGGAGCGATCCGGAGATCCAGGAAGCAGAAGCCCTCGGCTTCTGATCAACGGCCGCGAGGTCACCCCGGTCGCCGAGCACACCCTCGCCGACGCCGAGCGTGAGCGCTTCATCTCGGCCGGGATGTCGGCCCCGACGCTCTATGAGCTGGCCCCGGCCGACTCCGGCGTCTACCGCGACCGGATGCTCGAGCTGACCGACAAGAACCCCTACGCAGCGTCGGTGTACGTCTACGACGAGGACGAATACCGAAACATGCGGCTGCTGGTCACGGACGACGGAAAGGCGGGCGTCGCCCTCAAAGGTGACGAGATCGTCTCGGCGTTCGCGCACAAGGACTGCGCGCATCCGAAGTCCGTGCAGTCGATGCTCTCCCAGGCCACCGCACTCGGTGGCCGCCGCCTCGATTGCTTCGACACCGTCCTGCCCAAGCTCTACGCCCAGGCCGGGTTCGTGCCCGTCGCGCGACTGAAGTGGAACGACGACTACGCCCCCGACGAATGGGACTACGACACCTTCCGGACTTTCAACGCCGGTCGTCCGGATGTGGTGTTCATGGCGTACGACCCCGACCATGTTGCCGGCATGTACACGCGTGGGGCGGGGGAGTACGTCGACGACTACGACGACGGAATCGCCCGCACCCAGCAGTACCGGCCGCGCTGACACGGAAGGCCGTGGATCACATCCGCCCCTCCGCGGAATGATCCGCGTCCTTCTGCGCGATCATGCAGTTCGCGCGGGCTGGGTACGGCCTGCACCAAGACGTGGCGTGTAGGGAAGCGTCAACGACTACGTCGACGGGGTCGCCCCGAGTACTGAATGTGCCGGCCGTGCCGCGGGGATGCCGTTCGGTATATCCCGAGTTGAGGTGGTGAATGCGATGCCGGGGGGGCGTTCGAGGACATCGAGCGGCGACTGCGCGCGATTTCCGCGCGCGGAACTCGCGCAGCTCAAGAAGATCCGCACAACCTTCTCCGCGGCCGTATGGTCGCAGCGGGCGACCCGCCCGCGGATGATCCTGCCGCCGAAGTCTACGTGCGGGGCAGTTGGATCAGATCGAACGGCCGGAGGATCTGCTCTCCGACACCGATTATCACGCCTGTTCGAGGTGACCGCGCGCTGTTCGTTCCGGTGCACAGTCACACCATCGACCCAGGCAGCGCGATCCTCCTGATGAGAGCTGGCGGGTCCAGCGATTCGGCAGACTCGTCACCGGTAGCGGCGGACAGCGAGCACTCGAGCCCCCTGGACATCGAGTCCTGAAAAGGACCGTGCCCTGCCCGTCCGCCGGGAGAACGGAATCGCTGATGGGACGTCGTGCCACTGGAGCACTGCTTCATTACATGGTGTTCGCGGTGAATCCGTTGCAGGCAGCTCGTTTTCGAGATCGTCGGCGGGTCTCGGGCGCCAAGGGCGGCGCCGCCGATGCGCACGTGTTGGCCGACATGGTCCGCACCGATTCGCACCAGCTGCGGCCGGTGGCCGGTGACAGCGCCGAGGCCTAGGCGATCAAGGTCGTCGCTCAGGCACACAAGACCTTGATATGGGAACGCACCCGCCATATCCAGCGGTTGCGGCATGCATTGCGCGAGTATTTTCCGGCCGCACTGGAGGCGTTCGACGACCTCGACGCCATCGATGCTCTCGAGTTGCTCGGCAAGGCGCCTGACCCTGTCACGGCGGCGCGACTGACACGCGCTCAGATCATCGCGGCGCTCCACAGGGCCCGCCGCCGCGACATCGAGACCAAGACCGATCGGATCCAGGCCGCGTGCGGGGCGAGTACCTGGTCGGGCGGCGGTGATCACCGCCGCGTATGCGGCCACCACTCGCTCCGCCGTGGCCGTGCTGAGCACTCTCAATCACGAGATCACGGCGTTGCAGAAGCAGGTCGATGCGCATTTTGGCAGACACCGAAGATGCTGAGATCATCCTGTCCCAGCCGGGGATGGGATCGTTGCTCGGTCCCCGGGTGCTCGGCGAGTTCGGTGACGACCGGAACCGCTATGCCACCGCCAAGGCGCGAAAGAACTATGCCGGAACCAGTCCGATCACCCGGGCTTCCGGCAAGAAGAAGGTCGTAGCGGCCCGGTTCGTCCACAATGATCGGATCGTCGATGCCCTGAACTCACAGGCGTTCTCGGCCCTGCAGGCCTCACCCGGTGCTCGTGCCTACTACGACAAACAGCGCGACCGCGGTCTCGGTCACGGTCCGGCTCTGCGGCAGCTCGCCAACCGGCTCGTCGGCATCTTGCACGGATGTCTCAAGACCCGCACCTGCTACGACGAAACGGCCGCCTGGGCACATCACGCTTCGAAGACTGCTGCTTGACTCCCGCGCTCCTGGGATGTCTGTTTTGCGAGCCACCACCGACCAGGCCATCCGTAGATAGTCCGGGTGGGATATGGCGGTTGAACAAGTCCCCGAACCGCGCAATGCGGTCGGTCTTGGCCCACCGGTGATACTTGATCTGCGTCCGCGCTACCCGATCCCGTGCGATTTCCGCCCGGGGCCCGGCGCCGGAGTTCACCGGCGCGTCTTGCGCCATCGCAGTACCTCCTATTCATCGTCGCTGCCGCTCTTCCCGATGTGTCCGGTTCTCCCGGACTCGCAGTACTACGGTGGCTCCGCCAGCTCCCCGGCTCGATCGGTGGACGACGCGCTCAGCCACCCGCAACGTCGAACCCGAGACGTCGCCAGGCGGTGTCGAGGACCTCGATCAACCACCGGGACCGTTTGCCGGTGGTCGTCGACGGTCCACCGGCGGTGGTGCCGAGGTCGAGGTCGAGCTGCTGTTGGCCGGCGAGCAGCTTCTCCCGAGCGGTCTCGAGCAGGGCGGCGAGTTCGCTGTCGGTGTGGGCCGATCCGAGGTGTTCGAGCACCTTGTCCCGGCGGCCTTGCTTGGCCGCGATCTGCACCGCGGTTGCTCCCGAGGCGGTGCGGACTTTGCGGATGTAGGCGGCCACGGCCGGAGTCTACCGACCCGTTAGTGTGCCATTTTCCAAACACGCACCGCCGCTACCTGCACAGATACGCCGCGCGATCCCGACAATCGGCTCACCTGGTGCAAGTTAGGCCTGGCGACCGATGGTGAGCGCGCTCGGCCGCCTAGTGCTGGACCAGCGGGTTCATCAACGCCCTGCATGTGCCTGCTGCCATAATCGGGCCAGACTGATGATCGAAGGGAGGTGGCAGGTGGCTACTGCAGACCAGGTGAAGGCGCTGGTGAAGAGTCATGCTGAAGGCGATAATTCGCGGTTCTACACCGTAGCGTTGCAGGTTGCTGCTGGTGCCGCCCGAAACGGGCAGAATAGATTCGCCCAAGACTTGCGCGATCTCGTCGATAGTCTTCGAGTTCAGGAAAACTCCCGGCGAGTGACGCCGGTGGTGTCGGTTGCTCAGCCACGCGGCGAACTCGCACAGCTGCTCACGGTCTCCTACCCGGATCTTGTCTTGGCCGACCTCGTGCTGGAGCAGTCGGTGCGAGCTCGGCTGGATCGGGTTCTTCTGGAGCAGCGGCAGGGAGACCGTTTGAGGTCTCACGGTTACCTCCCGATGCGTCGGCTTTTGCTGACGGGTCCTCCCGGAACCGGCAAGACGATGTCTGCCCACGTACTTGCGGGTGAGCTGCGCTTGCCGCTGTTCCAGGTCCGACTCGACGGTCTGATCACTAAGTTCATGGGAGAAACTGCGGCGAAGCTGAGGTTGATTTTCGATGCGCTCTCGGAAACGCGGGGCGTATATCTCTTCGATGAGATCGATGCCCTTGCGGGAGAGCGGGGTTCATCCAATGACGTGGGTGAAATACGCCGCGTTCTCAATTCGTTTCTGCAGTTCCTGGAGATGGATCAGTCGGACAGCTTGATCGTTGCTGCAACAAACCACCCTCACCTTCTCGATCGGGCGATTTTCCGGCGATTCGATACCGTGATCGACTACCCTTTGCCGTCGCCGGAGATCGCCCGGCAGGTCGTTCGCAACAGGTTGGCTAACGTTCCGGTGGGCCGGCTGGAGTGGTCCAAACTCTCTGCCGAAATTGAGGGGCTTAGCCACGGTGAAATTGCCATTGCCAGCGACTTGGCTGCCAAAGAGGTAATTCTTTCCGGTGCCAAGCAGGTGACCACGGCAAGTCTGCGAGCGGCTCTTCGAGAGCGTCGCGGGCACGTGAGCTAGTTCCAAATAGAAGGATGATATGGCAGAGCGTGACAAGCCGCATTTGATCATTTCCGCCGCAGCGACCCCTGCGGACTATCGGCCATTCTCACATCCCGTGGACTCACCCCCGCTTCCGGCACCGGCGAACCGGGCTGCTCACGGGACGAAGCTTCGTGGTGATCTGCAGCAGGTGGAAGCGGATGCACGTGCCCGCCGCCAGGATATCGATATCACCGTCGACGGTGCTGTTGAGGGAACGTATGTCGTATTCGAGAGTTTTCCGGGCATCGAGGTTGCGATACCTACCCTCGATCCTCGTCAGGGGAGCCGTCATCCGGAGCTACGATCCGTGCAAGAGGTAGTCGTCAACGGCGACGTCATCGAACGAGCAACGGTATTCGTTCCCGATGGTACGATGAAGTACTTCCTCGACCGTATTTCTGCATATCTTGAGACTGCGTCGGCAGAGACGACGAAGAACAGTGCATTCCTGGACCGGATCCAGGAAATACGAGCGGCGACGCTTGAAAGCCTGTGGACGGATCCGCCCCAAGAATTTCCCGAACCTGAACAGTCGGTGTGGTGGGAAGTATGGCTCCGACGTCGCGATGGACGGGAGGTCGGGCGGTTGCGTAGATTCGCGCAGGCCACCGGTCTTCGCGTCGGCCGGCAGACGCTCGGCTTCGGTGACCGATCCGTGGTTCTGGTATATGGATCTGTTGATGAATTGTCCACTGCTGTGGATATTCTGGACGATCTTGCCGAGCTTCGTCGGCCACATGATCCCACGCACTTCCTGGCAGGCAGCCCTGCGATCGAACAGCGCGAATGGGTGGACGAACTCCTCGATCGCATCGAAGGTGCCCCGCAGGATTCGCCTGCGGTCTGCGTTGTCGACAGTGGTGTCTACTGGGAACATCCGTTGCTTAAGACCTCGCTCGACGAGAGCGATTGCCAGGTAGCAAACCCGGCTTGGACGATTCGAGACGATCGAGGTCACGGAACGGAGATGGCGGGGTTGGCCCTGTTCGGTGATGTCGGTCGGGCGGCAGCCTCCTCGGGCCCGATTCGGCTCACCCATCGTCTGGAATCTGCAAAGATCCTTCCTCCGCCTACCGGCCAACCGAACAACCCGGAACTGTTCGGTGCCGTGACCGCTGACGCCCTCAGCTACGTCGAAATTGAACAACCACAACGCCGTCGGGTCTACTCGCTTGCGGTAACGGCGCGATGGGGCACTATACCGGAGGCCGACGAACGCTCGCCGATGTTCGGGCAGCCGTCGTCCTGGTCCACCACGTTGGATGCCTTGGCGGTCGGACGTCGTGTCAGTGTGGAAGAAGGTGAACTGACCTATCTCCAACAGACGGACAATCCGAATCCCAGATTATTCTGTGTGTCTGCAGGAAACATCCAAAGGGGAAAATGGGGCGACGATCACCTCACTCGTAGTGACCTCGAACCGGTTGAAGACCCAGCTCAAGCATGGAACGTGCTCACTGTCGGCGCATATACCCAACTCGACACGATGGCAGACGCGCCTCCAGAGTTTGTTGGTTGGACTCCCGTGGCATCACGAGGGGAACTGTCGCCAGTCAGCCGCACCTCCGTCACCTTCGGCAGACAGTGGCCTGTCAAACCGGACGTTGTCTTCGAAGGCGGAAACGTCGCGCGGTCACCTCAAGGAACCGATTACGACACCCCTCCCAACCTCCAACTTCTCACTACGAAGGCAACGTTGCCGACGGACATCTCCAGCCGCCTATTCACCACCACACACGCCACCAGCGCGGCGACGGCACAGGCGGCGGCCCTGGCTGCCGAGATCACCGCGCGGTACCCCTCTCTGTGGCCCGAAACGGTCAGAGCACTCATCGTGCACTCGGCAGAGTGGACACATGCGATGAACGCACAGTTTGCAGCCGACAACAGGAAGAATGCCAGGGTCGCGCTGTTACGCCGTTACGGAATGGGAGTGCCCGACCTGACACGGGCGACCCGAAGTGCAAGCGACGCATTAACACTGATCGCGCAAGAAGTCATTCATCCCTTCCACGACGGCAAGATGCGCGAGATTCACTACCACGAGCTCCCCTGGCCTACCGACATCCTTGCCGACCTGGGCGATGCACCAGTCAAACTGAGAGTAACTCTGTCTTACTTCATCGAGCCCAATCCTGGCCGTCGCGGATGGCACCGGCGATACAGCTATGCATCGCACGGCCTCCGATTCGACATCAGACGAGCAACAGAGGGCACGTCGGATTTCGAGAAGCGCATCAACCGGAAGGCATTGGCCGAGGACGAAAGTCGTCCTCCATCCGCCGACGACACCGGTGAATGGTTCTTTGGAAGCCGACAACAACAGGCACCCGGGTCGATCCACAGCGACATATGGAATGGAAGTGCGGCGGACCTCGCGCAGCGCGGTGTCCTCGCGGTATATCCCGTGACTGGATGGTGGAAAGAGAACAAGGGCCGCGACCGTAGCTCGGAGGGTGCACGCTACGCCCTCGTAGTTTCAATCGAAACTCCTGGTCAAGACGTGGATATTTGGACGCCTGTCGCCCAGTCGATCGGAATACCGGTAGAGATCACAACATAGGCACCGAATGAGGTTCGCTTGCGCGGATCGTGTTGGCGTGTGCGGACGGGCGGTTTGGTGGCTCTTCCGGAAATGGAGTGCGGTAGAGAGCGGGAAGATCCGAGGTCGACGTTGGTGTCGTTGCCGTAAGACGGGCCCCGGGTGGCAGATGATGAAGGTTCCTACACCGAATCGTCATCCACACCCGGGAGCCCTATGCCCGAGC
>NZ_JBMBTE010000153.1:0-10296 GCF_048897285.1 Rhodococcus sp. O3 | reverse complement strand
CGGCAGGACGTAGTTCGCGAAACCGAACACGATCGGGGTCGCGTACATCAGCAGCATCACGCCGCCGTGCACGGTGAACAGCTGGTTGTACTGCTCGTTCGACAGGAACTGCATGCCGGGGACCGCCAGTTCGGCGCGCATCAGCATCGCCATCAGGCCGCCGGCCAGGAAGAACCCGAACGAGGTGACCATGTACATGATCCCGAGGTCCTTGGGATCGGTCGTGGTCATCAGCTTGTAGAGCACCGAGCCCTTGAGGTGATAGCGCGCGGGCATGGGACGCGTCGCGCGGGGCGCGGGTGCGGTCACCACTGGATTCACGATGCCTCCGGTCCGCCGTCCGAGAACGGCCGAGTCGTGCACCACCGAGAGGTTCGGACACGGGTACCGACACCCGGTACCGGACGACCGGCAGTTGGCTGGTCCGGGCCAGCGTAACCCCGTTCCGTCCGCGCTCGCGGGGCTTTCGGGAGGCGGGTCAGACCGTCGCGGCGCGCCGCACCGTCGCCAGGAACGCCGCCGCGGTCAGGAACAGTCCGGAGAACACGCGGTTGGTGATCGACTGCTGCCGCGGGGACCGCATCAGGGTGAGCACGCGCGCGGCCAGACCGGTGTAGCCGGTCATCACGACGACGTCGACGGCGACCATGGTCGCGGCGATCGCCAGATACTGCGGCAGCAGCGGCGCCGCCGGTTCCAGGAACTGCGGTAGCACCGCCAGCATGAAGACGACGGCCTTCGGATTCGAGGCGTTGACGAGGAAACCCCGCACCACCAACGCCGGCGCGGACGCGCCCCGCGTCGGCGTCTCGGCCTCGGTTTCCGTGGGCCGGGCCCGCCACTGCCGGATCCCGAGATACACGAGATACGCGACGCCGAACCACTTGATGACGGTGAACGCGGTCGCGGACCGGGCCAGGACCGCGCCGACGCCCGCGGCAACCACCGCGATCTGCAGCAGCAGGCCGAGTTGCAGACCGAGGATGTTCCAGTAGCCGCGGCGCAGGCCGTGCGCGAGTCCCGAGGACATCGACGCGACGGCCCCGGCGCCGGGCGACAGACTGATCACCCATGCCGCGCCGAGGAAGGCCAGCCACATCTGCCACGTCATCGGTCGATCCTAGGACAGCTGGATCTAGGGTGCGCCGCCGCCGACGATCGCGCGATAGGCCTCGACGCCGTCGGTGGGACGGCGGGTCAGTGTCGGATCGGTGCGGGCGTCGACGGTGTAGAGGCCGAATCGTGGGGTGTACGAACCCCATTCGTAGTTGTCGGTGAGCGACCAGTAGTTGTAGCCGAACACCGGTGCGCCGTCGTCGATCGCGCGGGCCACCGCGGCGACGTGCTCGCGCAGATGCCGGGAACGGGTCCAGCCGTCCGGACGCGGCGCCCCGTCGGCGGTGGGCATGCCGTTCTCGACGACGTACAGCGGCAGACCGGGATACCGCCGGGTGTAGTCCATCAGCGCGTCGTGCAGCCCCTGCGGATGCGGGCGCACCGCCGCGAAGTCGTCGAACGCGGCGTGGATCGCGGTGAGATTGCCGGGCTCCACCCCGTAGTAGTAGTCGACCCCGACGAAGTCCAGGCGGTCACGCACACGGTCGAGGAACAACGTGTCCAGGTAGGTCTGGGCGCCGGGGATGTACGCGACGTTCGAGGTGACCTTCGCGTCCGGATCATGCCGGTGGATCAGCTCGTATGCCCCGCGGTGCGCGGCGACGAGCCCGTCGAACATGCGGGGGACGTCGGTGGGGAACAACCCGCCGAAGGTGAGTTCCTGCCGCACGTAGATCGTCGGTTCGTTGACGGTGACCCACAGCGCCCCGACGTTCGCGTACCGGGCGACCACCCGTTCGGCGTTGGCCAGCCAGGCCGCGACCGTGCCGGGATCGGCCCAGCCGCCGCGGTCGGCGATCCATCCGGGATACACCCAGTGGTCCAGGGTGATCATCGGCGTCATGCCGTGCTCCCGGATCGCGGCGACCACGTCGTCGTAGTACGCGAACTCCGTCTCGTCCCAGTGATCGGGCCGCGGTTGGACCCGGGCCCATTCGACGGAGAACCGGAACACGTCCACCCCGAGATCGGCGGCGCGTGCGATGTCCTCGCGATAGCGGTGGCGGAAGTCGACGGCGGCACCGATCGGGTCGTGGGTGCGGCCCGACGCCGAGTAGCGGGACCAGTTGCTGTCCGGCGACGAGCCCTCGGACTGGAAGCCGGACGAGGAGACACCCCACAGAAACCCGGTCGGTGCCGCCGCGGCCGTCGTGGGCAGGATCGACGCGGTGAGGATCAGCGCGATCGCGACGACCGCGGCCCGCACCCGGTTCACCCGAACCCCGTTGCCGATCCGGACTCCGCTGCGACGGCGGACGCGATCGGGGTCCACTGTTCGGCGAGGACCCGGCGCCCGACGAACAGCCCGATGTGCCCGTCCTCGACGGTGTGCACGGCGATCCGTTCGGGTGCGGTGCCCACGAGCGCGGCCAGGGCGTGCACCTGCGCGGGCGGTGCCAGCAGGTCGCCGGTACCGGCGAGCAGGATCAGGGGGCAGTCGATCTCGGTGAGGTCGACGCGCCGCCCGCCGATCACCAGATCCCCGCGGGCCAGTTCGTTGCCCACCACGAGGTGTTCGACGATCCAGTCCCGGAACGCGGCGGGGATCGGCTGGCGCCACACGAACCAGCGGCGCTGCTCCGTGATCCGCGCAATCACCTCGGGGTCGTCGAGCCCGGCGAGCAGGTCCATCGCCCGCTGCACCTCGCCGACGGGGTCGGTGAGATGGACGCCGAACAGGTGCCCGGTGTCGTAGACCAGGGCCGCGGCGGCGGCGCCCGCCCTGCGGGGCAGGTGGCCGAGCAGGCCGAGTCCCGGCCGGTCGGCGTGGAAGTCGATCGGGGCTCCCGCGACGGTCAGCGTGTGTACCTCGTCGGGATGCAGCGCCGCGTACACGGTGGCGAGCCACCCGCCCTGGCTGTCACCGATGAGATTGACCCGCCCGCCGAGGTGGGCCACCGCCTCGGCGACGACCGCGAGATGCTCGTCGATCGAGTCGCCGTCGGTCTCGGCGGTCGCGGGGAGCCAGTCCAGGCAGTACAGCCGGGTCAGTCCGCCGGCGTGCAGCGCCGCGATCTGGCTGCGTTCGGTGGAGTGGTCGACGATGCACGAATCGGTGCCGGCCTGCGGTGGCAGGAGCAGGGTGGGCACGGTCCCGGTCGCCGACGGTGATGCGACGGTGCAGTCCCGCAGCCGCGCGAGCGGCCACTGCAGGGCCACGGGCCACGGATGGGCCCAGCCGGGCCGGTCGCGGTCGGTGAGGACGTTCACGAACGCGGTGGCGTCGTCGACGATGTCGAGCGGACCGGCACCGCGCCGGGCCAGACCGAGTAGATAGGCGCTCCAACCGGCGATCGCCGCGGCCCCGATACGGAACGGGGCCGCGGCGATCGCGGCGGGTGATACGGCGTCCATGCCGCGCACCCTAAGCCTGCGGCTCAGGAGCCGGTGCGCGTTTTCCGTCCTTCGATACGAGGACGGTGCGCACGGGCCTCACTTGAGGAGGTCGCGGGCGGTGGTGGCGGTGGTGGCGGTCAGTTCGCGGGCGAACGAGACCTGTGCCTTCGCGAGGTCGGCGACCCACTCGATCGGGGTGGCCTCGGCGAACTTCTCCTGCAGGTCGAGAAGGCTGAAGACGGTCTTCTCGTAGGTGTCGACGGCCAGGTTGCCGCTCTGCTTGGCGGCGTCGACGATCTTGCCGTTGAAGTCGTTCACGCGGGCGGTGGTGTCGTCGACGGCCTTGCTCAGCTCCTCCGTGGCGCGGCTGGCGGCCTGGGTGGCGGAGGCGGCGACCTTCTGGGCGGCGTCGGTCGCGTCGGTGGCGGCCTTGGAGGCGGCGTCGGTGGCGACCTTGGCGGCGTTGGTGGTCTTGGGGGAGGTCATAACGAGTCCTTCTGTCGGTGGTGGAAGCGCCTCGAACGACGCTGTTAGCAAGTTAGCACAATGACTGCTAACACGCTACCCGGGCGTCATCCGAAGACGTAGGTGCCCGGTGCGTCGCACAGTGCGGGATGTGCCGTGCTGCCCATCGACGGCGGTGCGACCAGCGCGCCGGCCCGCGAACCGGACCACAGCGCCCAGTCCTCCCACCACGACGTCGTGGCCCGGGTGGCGCGCTCCTTCCAGTCCTGCGGCGAATTCGGCAGGGCGGCAGGGGTTTCCGCGTCGGGTGCGCCGACCGCCTCGAACCAGCACTTCGGCCCCGGCGGATTCACCGCTCCCGCAATGTGACCGCCGTTGGACAGCACGAACCGGACGGAGCCGCCGAGCAGCCGCACCGACTCGTACGACGACGTCCACGGCACGATGTGGTCGTTGATCGCGCCGACGATGTACGTGTCACACTGGATGTCGCCCAAATTCAGTGTCTTGCCGTCGAGTTCGTACACGCCTTCGGCGAGTTCGTTGCGCCCGTAGAGGCTTCGCAGATAGTGCGAGTGCATGGCCGCCGGCATCCGGGTGCTGTCCTCGTTCCATGCGAGGATGTCGAATGCCGTCGGCTTCTCGCCCTTCATCCACCGCGACACCCAGTACGAGAAGATCAGGTCCTTGGCCCGGATCATGTCGAAGCTGCCGGACATCTCGTGGCCGGACAGGAATCCCTGGGCGCGCATCCGGAACTCGACGTTGTCGAGGGTCGCCGGATCGGTCAGCAAACCGAGCTCGCCGACGTCGCGGTAGTCGAGCAGGGTGTTGAGCATGGTCAGCGCGCAGATGCGGCGGTCGCCCTCGGCGGCCAGCCGCGCGGCGGCCATCGCGGCCATCGCGCCACCGAGGCAGATGGAGAGCACCTCGATCCGGGACGATCCCGTGATCTCCTCGACGACGTCCAGCGCCGACGCGATGCCCTGGGCGTAGTAGTCGCTCATGGTCACGTCGTGCATGGACTCGTCGGGATTGCGGTACGAGATCATGAACACGGTGCGGTTGTGGCGGATCGCCCACTCGACCAGGCTGCGCTCCGGCGCGAGATCGAGGATGTAGTACTTGTTGATCCACGGCGGTGCCGCCAGGATCGGGATCTCGTGCACCTGCTCGGTCTGGGGCGCGTACTGGATCAGCTCGATCAGATCGTTCCGGTAGACGACCTTGCCGGGCGTCGCCGCGAGATTCTCACCGACCTTGAAGGCGTCGACGTCGACCTTCAGTGGCCGGCCGCCCCGGTTGGTCAGGTCGTCGAGGGCGTACCGGGCGCCGCGCAGCAGGCTCGCGCCGCCGGTCTCGAACGCGCGGGTCAGCACCCCGGGGTTGAACAGGAAGTTCGACGGCGCGAGGGCGTCGAACATCAGGTTCGCGAACTGACGGGCCTTGCCGTCCTGCAGCGGGTCGCCGGCGCCGGCTTCGGTGAGTTCGAGCGCGTACTCGCGGGTGGCCAGGTAGCTCTGCAGCAGCGAGAAGTAGGCGGGGTTCTCCTTCCACGCTGCGTTGCTGAACCGCCCGTCCCGCGGATCGACGGGCAGCGGCGGCTGCGGGTCGGCCTCGTTGAACACGCGGGTCGCGGCGGCGGGGATCCGGGCCAGGCGCGTGGTGTATCCGGTGGTCGCCGAGGCGACCTTCTGCGGATTCCGGACGGCGCGTCCGGCCACGGACGCGACGGCGGGTGCCCAGCCGATCGGATCGAGGCTGGACTTCAACTTCTTGTGCACATGGTCGAGCACGGGCTCACCTCAGGTCATGGTTGGGGGATGCCCGAGGGTGACACGGACCGCAGAGGCGCGCACCTTACTCCGAGGTACATGGTCACTGCAGGTAGTGACGCGGCACACGGTCGCTCGTCCGACCTGCGAAGGGCTGTGACACGCTCGTAGAACTTGTTTCAGATGTGAATCACGTCACGCGTCCGGGGATTCGTCCGACTCGTCCCGAATGCCCCGTCTCCGTTTGGCGACGGTCACCTCCCGGAACGCCTCGTACATCTCCTCCAGCGACCGGCGCTGCGGATTGGTCAGATCCGGATCCTCCCGGATCGCTTGCAGCACTGCGGATTCCTTGGCCGCGTCGGGGGAGGCGACCTGTGTCGTCAGGGTATCCGCCGACAGGTGCAGCTGCTCGGCGATGGCATTGAGTACCCGATCGCTCGGCGCCCGCAGATTCCGCTCGATCTGCGACAGGTACGGGTTCGAGATTCCCACCATCGCGGCCAGCTGCCGCATCGGCAGTGCGGCGAGCTCGCGCTGGCGGCGAATCAGCTCACCCAGGGTGGCCGGGTGCGATGCGTCGTCGTCCATGCCGCCCAGCATAGGACGGCCGCACGCCGGAATCGGGGCCGCCGGGGCCGGTACGCCGCGCCGCCGGGTGACCGGCTGACAACTCGTTTGCGTGTATCGCGGATAATGGAACAGATCCCTGTTCTACGAGAGAGGACACCTCATGCTTGCCCGCACCGACCTGCGCGGTCGTACCCCCACCACTGCGGAGCTGAGGGGCGCCCTGCCCCGCGGCGGAGTGGATGTGGACGCGGTGCTGCATCACGTCCGTCCCGTCGTCGACGACATCCGTGACCGCGGAGCCGTCGCCGCCCTCGACTACAGCGAGAAGTTCGACGGCGTGCGCCCCGCGCAGGTACGCGTACCGCAGGCCGCGATCGACCGGGCGCTCGCCGAACTGGACCCCGCCGTGCGCGCGGCTCTCGAGGTCGCCATCACCCGCACCCGCCTCGTCCACGCCGATCAACGCCGCACCGACACCGTCACCGAGGTCGTGCCCGGCGGCACGGTCACCGAACGCTGGGTGCCGGTCGAGCGCGTCGGCCTGTACGTGCCCGGCGGCAACGCCGTCTACCCGTCGTCCGTGGTGATGAACGTCGTTCCGGCCCAGGCCGCGGGCGTCGAATCGCTCGTCATCGCCTCGCCGCCGCAGAAGGACTTCGACGGTCTGCCGCACCCGACCATCCTCGCCGCCGCCGCATTGCTCGGCGTCGACGAGGTGTGGGCCGTCGGCGGCGCCCAGGCCGTCGCGCTGCTCAGCTACGGCGGCACCGACGTCGACGACACTGCGACCGAGCTCGCCCCCGTCGACATGATCACCGGCCCCGGCAACATCTACGTGACCGCCGCCAAGCGGCTGTGCCGCGCCGTCGTCGGCATCGACGCCGAGGCCGGGCCCACCGAGATCGCGATCCTCGCCGACCACACCGCCGACGCCGTACACGTGGCCGCCGACCTGATCAGCCAGGCCGAACACGACGTGATGGCCGCCTCCGTCCTGGTCACCACCAGCACCGACCTGGCCGACGCCGTCGACGCCGCCCTCGCCGCGCAGCTCGAGATCACCAAGCACCGCGAGCGCGTGACGACCGCGCTGTCCGGCAGCCAGTCCGGCATCGTCCTGGTCGACGACCTCGAGCAGGGACTGCAGGTCGTCAACGCCTACGCCGCCGAGCACCTCGAGATCCAGACCGAGAACGCCTCCGAGGTGGCCGCGCGGGTCCGCGCCGCCGGCGCGATCTTCGTCGGACCGTGGGCGCCGGTCAGCCTCGGCGACTACTGCGCCGGCTCGAACCACGTGCTGCCCACCGCCGGCTGTGCGCGGCACCAGTCCGGGCTGAGCGTGCAGACCTTCCTGCGCGGCATCCACGTCGTCGACTACAGCCGCGAAGCGCTGCAGGACGTCGCCGGGCACGTCATCACCCTCGCGAACGCCGAGGACCTGCCCGCCCACGGTGAGGCCGTGCGTCTGCGGTTCGAGGCTCTGCGATGAGCGGCGCACAGACCGGGACCGTGCCCGGCAGCCGCATCACCATCGACGACCTGCCGCTGCGCGAGAACCTGCGCGGCAAATCCGCCTACGGCGCACCGCAGTTGACGGTGCCGGTGCAGCTGAACACCAACGAGAACCCGCACCCGCCGACGCAGGCGCTCGTCGACGACGTCGCCGAGGCCGTGCGGGAGGCGGCGCGTGAGCTGCACCGCTACCCGGACCGCGACGCCGTGGCGCTGCGCACCGACCTCGCCGCCTACCTGACCCGGCAGACCGGTGTCGCGGTGGGTGTCGAAAACCTGTGGGCGGCAAACGGATCCAACGAGATCCTGCAGCAGATCCTGCAGGCGTTCGGTGGGCCGGGCCGTAGTGCGATGGGCTTCGTGCCGTCGTACTCGATGCACCCGATCATCTCCGACGGCACCCAGACCGAATGGCTGGCCACCTACCGGCGCGCCGACTTCACCCTCGACATCGAGGCCTCCGTCGCGGCGATCCGCGACCGCAAGCCCGACGTCGTGTTCGTCACCAGCCCGAACAACCCCACCGGGCACAGCATCCCGCTCGACCAGTTGCGGGTGATCGTCGAGGCCGCACCGGGCATCGTCATCGTCGACGAGGCGTACGCCGAGTTCTCCGCGGTGCCGAGCGCGCTCGCGCTGATCGACGAGTATCCGGCGAAGGTGATCGTCTCGCGCACCATGAGCAAGGCGTTCGCGTTCGCCGGGGGTCGCCTCGGCTACCTCGCCGCGGCGCCCGCCGTCGTCGAGGCCCTGCTGCTGGTGCGACTGCCGTACCACCTGTCGGTGATCACCCAGGCCGCCGCCCGGGCGGCGCTGCGGCACGCCGACGAGACGCTCGGGTCGGTCGCGGCACTGACCGCCGAACGCATCCGCGTCGCCGCGGAACTGGCGCGCCTCGGCTACGAGGTGATCCCGTCGGACGCCAACTTCATCCTGTTCGGCCGGTTCGCGGACGCCGCCGCCACCTGGCAGCGCTACCTCGACGAAGGCGTGCTCATCCGGGACGTCGGCATCCCCGGATATCTGCGCACCACCATCGGGTTGGCACACGAGAACGACGAATTGTTGCGCGTGAGTGAGCAGCTCGCCGCAACGGAAATCGAGGGAGCCCGATGAGCGACCGGATCGCGAAGGTCGAACGCACGACCAAGGAGTCGAGCATCAGCGTCGAGATCAATCTCGACGGCACCGGCCGCACCGACATCTCGACGGGCGTCCCGTTCTACGACCACATGCTCACCGCGCTCGGCCAGCACGGCAGCTTCGACCTGACAGTCCACGCGAAGGGCGACGTCGAGATCGAGGCGCACCACACCGTCGAGGACACCGCCATCGTGCTCGGCCAGGCGTTCAACCAGGCGCTCGGCGACAAGCGCGGCATCCGCCGTTTCGGTGACTGCTTCATCCCCATGGACGAGACCCTCGCGCATGCGTCGGTGGACGTGTCGGGACGGCCGTACTGCGTGCACACCGGGGAACCGGACTACATGGTGCACTCGGTGATCGGCGGCTACCCGGGCGTGCCCTACGCCACGGTGATCAACAAGCACGTGTTCGAGTCGTTCGCGTTCCACGCCCGCATCGCGCTGCACGTGCGCGTGCTGTACGGCCGCGACCAGCACCACATCACCGAAGCCGAGTTCAAGGCGGTGGCGCGGGCCCTGCGCGAGGCCGTCGAACCGGACCCGCGGGTCAGCGGCATCCCGTCGACCAAGGGCAGCCTGTAGCCGATGGACGTCCTGTTGACCTACGGCTGCTTCCTGCTCGCAGGGCTGGCCGCCGGGGGAACGTGGTCGGCCTGGAAAGCCGGCAACCAGCTGTTCGCCGGGGTGCTGCTGGCACTGACACTGCTCGCCGCGACCGCCGGGATCCTGAGGTTGATGTGACGGCTGCGCCGGGCCTGCTCGGCATCCGTGGCCTTCTCGCGTCCTGGGCCCTCGCGGCCGCCGCGTTCGGTGGGTTCTCGTTGCTGCTGCCCGTCGTCCCGTGGGCGATCGCGCAGGCGGGAGGCAGCGACACGCTCGCCGGATCGGTGACGACGGTGTTCATGGCGACCACGGTGCTCACCCAGCTGGCCATGCCGAAGCTGATACGCGCCCGGGGACATCGGCAACTGCTGATCGCCGGGTGCCTGCTGCTCGGCCTGCCGTCGCTGGGACTGCTCGCCTCGACCGCGCCGTCGGTGGTGCTGGGCATCTCGGCGGTCCGCGGCATCGGCTTCGGCATGATCACCGTGGCCGCGGCCGCGCTCGTCGCGGAACTGGCCCCGGCCCGGCAGCTGGGCCGTGCCACCGGCACCCTCGGCATCGCGATCGCCGCGTCGCAGATGATCGGTCTGCCGCTGGGCCTTTTCCTGGCCGAAAGATTCTCGACCGCACCGGTTTTCGTGCTCGGTGCGCTCGTGCCCACGCTCGGGCTCGTGGCGGCCGCACGGTTGCCGCGGGTCCGGCCCGCCGCCGGCGCTGCGCACGGCCGGCCTCCGCTGCTCGCGCTGTTGCTGCCGACCGTGGCGATCGGT
>NZ_JBMBTE010000152.1:0-10625 GCF_048897285.1 Rhodococcus sp. O3 | reverse complement strand
GGCTCGGGCATACCTACGACGACCTCGCCGGCGCCGCGATGCGGCATCTGCGCGAGCTCGGCGGCGACGCCGCCATCGAGGACTTCGCGCGCCGCCGGGTCCGGTCGATCCTCGCCGGTGTCGAACCGGCCGCCGGATCCGACGAGGTCGAAGCAACCCTCGAGGACATCGCCGAGGCGTTCAGCGCCGCCGGATTCGCCGCGTCCACGCGGCGGGTCGGCACCGGCATGCAGGTCTGCCAGCATCACTGCCCGGTCTCGCACGTCGCCGAACAGTTCCCCGAACTGTGCGAGGCGGAACAGAAAGCCTTCGTCGAGATCCTCGGCACCCATGTCCAGCGGCTCGCGACCATCGCCAACGGCGACAGTTTCTGCACCACCCACGTGCCGCTGCTCCCGGACCCGGCGACCCGCGCCCGGACCGACAGCGACCCCTGACCGCCGCGAGCGGTAACCCCCAGCAGCCCAGCCCGTCGGTATCCCAGTCCGTGCCGACAACGAACAAGACTCCGGAAGGAGCTCGCATGACCCTCACATCGGACCAGGCGTCCGGCGCAGGTGCGCCGCTGACGCAGGAGGAGACCATCGCGTCCCTCGGTCACTACGACTACGGCTGGTCGGACCCGGATGCGGCCGGCGCTGTCGCGCAGCGCGGTCTGTCCGAGGCGGTCGTGCGCGACATCTCCGCGAAGAAGAACGAGCCCGAGTGGATGCTCGACATCCGCCTCAAGGCACTGCGCACGTTCGACAAGAAGCCGATGCCGGTGTGGGGTTCGAATCTCGAGGACATCGACTTCGACAACATCAAGTACTTCGTCCGCTCCACGGAGAAGCAGGCCACCTCCTGGGAGGAACTGCCCGAGGACATCAAGAACACCTACGACAAGCTGGGTATCCCGGAGGCGGAGAAGCAGCGTCTCGTCGCCGGTGTCGCCGCCCAGTACGAATCCGAGGTGGTCTACCACCAGATCCGCGAGGACCTCGAGTCCCAGGGCGTGATCTTCCTGGACACCGACTCGGGTCTGCGTGAGCACCCGGAGATCTTCAAGGAGTACTTCGGCACGGTCATTCCGGCCGGCGACAACAAGTTCTCCGCGCTGAACACCGCCGTGTGGTCGGGTGGCTCGTTCATCTACGTGCCGCCGGGCGTGCACGTCGACATTCCGCTGCAGGCCTACTTCCGGATCAACACCGAGAACATGGGCCAGTTCGAGCGGACCCTGATCATCGTCGACGAGGGCGCGTCCGTGCACTACGTCGAGGGCTGCACCGCGCCGATCTACAAGTCGGACTCGCTGCACTCGGCGGTCGTCGAGATCATCGTCAAGAAGGGCGGCCACTGCCGCTACACGACCATCCAGAACTGGTCGAACAACGTCTACAACCTGGTCACCAAGCGCACCAAGGTCGAGGCCGGCGGCTCCATGGAATGGATCGACGGCAACATCGGTTCCAAGGTGACGATGAAGTACCCGGCCGTGTGGATGATGGGCGAGCACGCTCGCGGCGAGGTCCTGTCCATCGCCTTCGCCGGCGAGGGCCAGCACCAGGACACCGGCGCGAAGATGCTGCACCTGGCACCGCACACCTCCTCGACGATCGTCTCCAAGTCGGTCGCGCGCGGCGGCGGCCGGGCCTCCTACCGCGGGCTGGTACAGGTCAACAAGGGCGCCCACGGCTCGAAGTCGACGGTCAAGTGCGACGCGCTGCTGGTCGACCAGATCAGCCGCTCGGACACCTACCCGTACGTCGACATCCGCGAGGACGACGTGACGATGGGCCACGAGGCGACCGTGTCGAAGGTCAGCGATGACCAGCTGTTCTACCTGATGAGCCGCGGCCTGACCGAGGACGAGGCGATGGCGATGGTCGTGCGCGGCTTCGTCGAGCCGATCGCCAAGGAACTCCCGATGGAGTACGCCCTCGAGTTGAACCGACTGATCGAACTGCAGATGGAAGGGGCAGTCGGCTAAATGGCTGCGAATACCGCTAACACCCCCTCGGGGGTGCAGGACGCCGTGCGCGGCGAGAACAACCCAGTGCCGGCCGTCAACGGGCAGGCGGCGCCTGCAAAGAACAAGGGTGAGCTGTTCACGTCGTTCGACGTGAATGCGTTCGAGATCCCCGGCGGCCGCGACGAGGCCTGGCGGTTCACCCCGCTGCGCCGCTTGCGCGGGCTGCACGACGGCACCGCCGTCGCCTCCGGCACCGCGACCGTGGAGGTCTCCGAGGTCGCGGGCGTGCAGGTCGAGACCGTCGGCCGCGACGACGAGCGCCTCGGACAGGGCGGGGTCCCGTTCGACCGCATCGCCGCCCAGGCGTACTCGTCGTTCGAGTCCGCCACGGTCGTCACCGTCGGCCGCGAGGTCGAGGTCGCCGATCCGGTCACCATCACGATCACCGGTCCCGGTGAAGGACAGGTCGCCTTCGGGCACCTGCAGCTGCGGCTCGAGCCGTTCGCGAAGGCCACCGTGATCCTCGATCAGCGGGGGAGCGGCACGTACGCGGAGAACGTCGAGTTCGTCGTCGGCGACAGCGCACACCTGAACGTCGTCGCCGTGCAGGACTGGGCCGACAACGCCGTGCACGTCGCCGCGCACCACGCGCGACTGCACCGCGACGCGACGCTGCGGCACTTCACCGTCGGTCTCGGCGGCGACCTGGTGCGCATCTCGCCGACGGTCAAGTTCGACGCGCCCGGCGGCGACGCCGAGCTGCTCGGCCTGTACTTCGCCGACGCCGGTCAGCACCTCGAGCAGCGTCTGCTCGTCGACCACTCGCAGCCGCACTGCAAGTCCAACGTGGTGTACAAGGGCGCGCTGCAGGGCGACCCCGAGTCCGGCAAGCCCGACGCCCACACCGTGTGGATCGGCGACGTGCTCATCCGCGCCGAGGCCGAGGGCACCGACACCTTCGAGCTCAACCGCAATCTCGTGCTCACCGACGGCGCCCGCGCCGACTCGGTGCCGAACCTCGAGATCGAGACCGGCGAGATCGTCGGCGCCGGCCACGCCTCGGCGACCGGCCGCTTCGACGACGAGCAGCTGTTCTACCTGCGCGCCCGCGGCATCCCCGAGGATCAGGCCCGCCGGCTCGTGGTCCGTGGCTTCTTCCACGAACTGATCGAGAAGATCACCGTCCCCGAGGTCCGGGAACGGCTCGAGGCCGCCGTCGAGGCCGAACTCGCCGCCGTCGGCGCCTGAGCGCGAACCGCCCACACACTTTCGTAAGGAACCGATTCACCGATGTCCACCCCCCAGAACGTCCTCGAGATCAAGGACCTGCACGTTCGCGTCGCCCAGACCGACGAGAACGCCGAGCCCATCAACATCCTCAAGGGCGTGAACCTGACGGTCCGCTCCGGCGAGACGCACGCCATCATGGGCCCCAACGGCTCCGGCAAGTCGACCCTGTCGTACGCGATCGCCGGCCACCCCAAGTACGAGGTGACCTCCGGCAGCATCACCCTCAACGGTGAGAACGTGCTCGAGATGAGCGTCGACGAGCGCGCCCGCGCCGGCCTGTTCCTGGCCATGCAGTACCCGGTCGAGGTGCCCGGCGTGTCGATGTCGAACTTCCTGCGCACCGCCGCCACCGCCGTCCGCGGCGAGGCCCCCAAGCTCCGGACCTGGGTCAAGGAGGTCAAGGAGGCGATGACCGAGCTGGACATCGATCCGGCGTTCGGTGAGCGCAGCGTCAACGAAGGATTCTCCGGCGGTGAGAAGAAGCGCCACGAGATCCTGCAGCTCGGCCTGCTCAAGCCGCAGATCGCCATCCTCGACGAGACCGACTCCGGCCTCGACGTCGACGCGCTGCGCGTGGTGTCCGAGGGTGTCAACCGCTACCAGGAGCGCGAGCACGGCGGCGTCCTCCTCATCACCCACTACACCCGCATCCTGCGCTACATCAAGCCGCAGTTCGTGCACGTGTTCGTCGGTGGCCGGATCGTCGAGTCCGGTGGGCCCGAGCTCGCCGACGAGCTCGAGACCAACGGTTACGTCCGTTTCACCCAGGCCGCGGCAGGAGCCTAGACACATGACCATCCCGGTGAGGGAACTCGATGTCACCAGGATCCGGAAGGACTTCCCGATCCTGGCCCGTACGGTGCGCGACGGAAAGCCGTTGGTGTACCTCGATTCGGGTGCGACCTCTCAGCGGCCGATCCAGGTGCTCGACGCCGAACGCGAGTTCCTCACCACGTGCAACGCGGCCGTGCACCGCGGCGCCCACCAGCTCGCGGAGGAAGCCACCGACGCGTACGAGGGGGCCCGCGCCGCGATCGCCGAGTTCGTCGGCGTCGACACCGACGAGCTGGTGTTCACGAAGAACGCCACCGAGTCGCTGAACCTGGTCACCCACGTGCTCGGCGACGAGCGGTTCGCCCGCGCGGTCGGCCCCGGCGACGAGATCGTGATCACCGAACTCGAGCACCACGCGAATCTGGTGCCGTGGCAGGAGCTGGCCCGGCGTACCGGCGCCACGCTGCGCTGGTACGGCGTCACCGACGACGGCCGCATCGACCTCGATTCGCTCGAGCTGTCCGACGCCGTCAAGGTCGTCTCGTTCACCCACCAGTCGAACGTGACCGGTGCGGTCGCGCCGGTCGAGGAACTGGTGCGCCGCGCCCGCGCGGTCGGCGCGCTGGTCGTGCTCGACGCGTGCCAGTCGGTGCCGCACATGCCGGTCGACTTCCACGCCCTGGACGTGGACTTCGCGGCGTTCTCGGGTCACAAGATGCTCGGCCCGTCCGGCGTCGGCGTGCTGTACGGCAAGCGGGAGCTGCTCACGGCGATGCCGCCGTTCATCACCGGCGGTTCGATGATCGAGACCGTGACGATGGAGGCGACCACGTTCGCGGCGCCGCCGCAGCGGTTCGAGGCCGGGGTGCCGATGACCTCGCAGGTCGTCGGGCTCGGTGCCGCCGTGCACTACCTGAACGAGATCGGGATGGACGCGGTCGCCGCGCACGAACACGAATTGACCGCACTCGCGCTCGAACTGCTCGGCGGCATGGACGGGGTCCGCATCATCGGCCCCGCCACTGCCGAGCACCGCGGGGGAGCGGTGTCGTTCGTCGTCGACGGCATCCACGCCCACGATCTCGGGCAGATCCTCGACGACGAGGGTGTCGCGATCCGCGTCGGGCACCACTGCGCGTGGCCGCTGCACCGGCGATTCGGTGTCGCCGCCACCGCGCGGGCGTCGTTCGCGGTCTACAACACCACCGACGAGGTGCGTGCCCTGGCCGCGGCGATCCGGCGGGCCCAGGAGTTCTTCGGAACCCACCCGCCGCTGGACATTCACGAGACCACGATCGACGGGGCGTCCTGACATGCGGATGGAACAGATGTACCAGGAAGTGATCCTGGATCACTACAAGCACCCACATCACCGCGGTCTGCGGGAACCGTTCGGCGCCGAGGTGCACCACGTGAACCCGACCTGCGGTGACGAGGTGACCCTGCGGGTGCACGTGACCGACGACGGGATCGTCGGCGACGTCTCCTACGACGGTCAGGGCTGCTCGATCAGCCAGGCCGCGACTTCCGTGCTGACCGATCAGGTGATCGGGCTGCCGGTCGAGCAGGCGCTCGCGACGGTCGACAGCTTCGCCGAGATGGTCGGCAGCCGCGGCACCGTCGAAGGCGACGAGGACGTGATCGGCGACGGCATCGCGTTCGCCGGCGTGGCGAAGTACCCGGCGCGCGTGAAGTGCGCGTTGCTGGGCTGGATGGCGTTCAAGGACGCCGTGGTGCAGATCGTGGACGGCGCACCCGTTCCGAGCGGAGGACAGAACTGATGACCGAACAGGCTTCCGAGACCGGCACCCCCGCCGAAGCATCGGCCCCCGAAGCGGCGACGGAGGCGGCGACCACGACCGTCGACGCACCGCCGATGGACCCGCAGCGCCTCGACGAACTCGAGGAGGCGATGCGCGACGTCGTCGACCCCGAACTGGGCATCAACGTCGTCGACCTGGGCCTCGTGTACGGCATCACCGAGGACGACGAGGCGGTCACCATCGACATGACCCTCACCTCGGCCGCCTGCCCGCTCACCGACGTGATCGAGGACCAGTCCCGCAACGCACTGGTGAAGAGCGGACTGTGCGAGGAACTGCGCATCAACTGGGTGTGGATGCCGCCGTGGGGTCCCGACAAGATCACCGACGACGGGCGCGAGCAGTTGCGGGCGCTCGGTTTCACCGTGTGACCACACGGTGACCACCTCCCCGGACCGCATGACGGATCCGCTCGACGAGGCCGCACCGGGAGTCGCGGCCGCAGCGCTCGAACAGGAGGTGTTCGCGCTGTGGCGCCGCGGCCGCTCGTACATGGCCGCGAGCGCCCACGCGGTCGATCCCAAGCTGGATCCGGTGTGCTACCCGCTGCTGGTGCTGCTGCGCGACGCCGACGCGATCGCGATGTCCGAACTGATCGGTGCGCTGGGCATCGAGAAGTCGACGCTGACCCGGCGCATCGACAGTGCCGCGCGGCTCGGCCTGGTCGAACGCATCCCCGACCCGCACGACGCGCGGGCCCGGCTCGTCGCGTTGACCCCCGAGGGCCGGCGGCGCCTGGAGGAGCAGCGGGCGGAGACGTTCCGGCGATGGCGTGAACGCCTGTCGGCGTGGGACCCGGACGATGTCCGGCAGCTGGCGACGCTGATGCACCGTCTCGGCGGCATTCTGGACTGACGGCCGCTGCGAGCCCCCCGGTGACGACCGGAAACGCGACCCTCGCCACCGATCGTTAGTTGTATCGATCAACCAAATTTTCTATGGTGGCACAGGATCGATCGACGAGGGATGGACATGCTGGCTCCGGAAACCGCAGAAGACCTGATCGCGGCAGTGCGCGCGCTGGTCCGACGCAGCCGCAGCCTCAACGTCCGCGCCCAGCAGGCCGACCCCGAGGCCATGCCCAACTGGCTGGTCGCCCTGCTCGCCAACCTCGAACACGGCGGCGGATGCAGGCTCGGCGACCTCGCGGACCGGCTGGGGGTGACCGCCTCGACGCTGAGCCGGCAGGTCGCCTACGCCGAATCCCTCGGATACGCGCGGCGAGGCGCCGATCCCGACGACCGCCGCGCCGCGTGCCTGACCCTTACCGAGGACGGCGCCGAGGCGCTGCGCAGCCACCGCGCGCGGCTCGTGCGGTTGCTACAGGAGGTCGTGCCCGATTGGACCGACGAGGAGGGCCGCGACCTCGTCGACCGGCTCAACCGGCTCGGCGCCGCCGTCGATCGCTTCCGCGACGCCCGCCCCTGACGGTCCCGCCCGTCCCCGACATCGACATCACTTCCGACGAGGAGCGCCCATGACCGCATCCGTGCCCCCGGCTCCCGGCACCGAGGCCACCCCGCCGGACGACACGCAGACGGGTATGACCCACCGTCAGCGCATCAACGCGCTCGTGGGCCTGCTGCTCGGCATGTTCGTGGCGTTCCTGTCCTCGACGATCGTGTCCAACGCGCTGCCGACGATCATCATGGATCTGCACGGCACCCAGGACCAGTACACCTGGGTCGTGACCGCGACCCTGCTCGCCTCCACCGCGACCACCCCCCTCTGGGGCAAGTTCGCCGACCTGGTCAGCAAGAAACTGCTGGTCCAGCTGTCGCTGATCCTGTTCACCCTCGGCTCGATCCTCGCCGGGCTGTCCCAGTCCGTCGGCATGCTCATCGGCTGCCGCGTGATCCAGGGGCTGGGCCTCGGCGGGCTGCAGGCCCTCGTCGTGATCGTCATCGCCTCGATGTTCAGCCCCCGCGAACGCGGTCGCTACCAGGGGCCGATCGCGGCGGTCATGGCCGTCGCCACGGTGGCCGGGCCGCTGATCGGCGGCGTCATCGTCGACACGAGCTGGCTCGGCTGGCGATGGACGTTCTTCATCGGTGTGCCCCTCGCCGTCGCCGCCTTCGTCGTCGTGCAGCGCACCCTGAACCTGCCGGTCGTGCGCAAGGAGGTGAGCATCGACTACCTCGGCGCCACCCTCATCGCCGCCGGGGTGAGCGTGCTGCTGATCTGGGTGACCCTGGCCGGCAAGAACTTCGCGTGGGGATCGGGCATGTCCTACGGCCTGGTCGCGCTCGGCGTCGTGTTGCTGGCGGTAGCGGTGTTCGTGGAGAGCCGCGCGAAGGACCCGATCATCCCGCTGAAGCTGTTCCGGGACCGCACCACCACCCTGGCGACACTGGCGAGCATCGCGGTCGGTGTCGCCCTGTTCGGCGGTGCCGTGTTCCTCGGGCAGTACTTCCAGATCGCCCGCGGCTACAGCCCCACCGCCGCAGGCCTGCTCACCGTGCCGATGGTGCTCGGTTCGACCGTGTCCGGGGCCCTGTCCGGCGCCCTCATCACCCGATTCGGCCGCTGGAAGATCTATCTCGTCGTCGGTGCGGTCGCGATGACCGTCGGCTTCGGGCTGCTCGCGACGATCGACCACACCACCGACATCGGGCTGATCCTGGTCTACCTGTTCGTTCTGGGCCTCGGTATGGGCATGACGATGCAGAACCTGGTGCTCGCCGTGCAGAACTCCGTCGCCCCGCACAACCTCGGCGCCGCCAGCTCCACGGTCACCTTCTTCCGGTCGCTCGGCGGCGCCGCCGGTGTGTCCGTGCTCGGCGCGGTCCTGTCCAGCCACATCGTCGACCTGATCGCGAAGGGCCTCGCCGCCCTGGGCATCGAGGTTCCCGCCGGCTCCGGCGGCGCCGGACTGTCCAACCTGCAGGAACTCCCGGCGCCGATCGCCGCGGTCGTGCGCGGAGCCTACGGCGACGCGACCGCCCGGATCTTCCTGATCGCAGCGATCCTCGGCGCCCTGGCGCTCGTCGCGATCCTGTTCATCAAGGAGGTCGCGCTCAATACCCGCACCGGCCTCGAACAACTCGACGACGCCCGCAAGGCCGCCGTCGACACGGCACCGGTCGGCGACTAGGACGGGCCGACCGGTCGGGCTCAGGCGCGCTTGCGCGCGGCGGACTTCTTCGCCGCGGGCTTGTCCGCCTGACTCTTCCGCGCGGACGCCGACTTCGACGCGCTCTTCTTCGCCGGCGTCTTCTTCGCGGCGGTCTTCTTCGCCGGAGCCTTGCGGTCGGAGGCCTTCTTCGCCGGCGCGCGGCGCTTCGACGAATCGTCCTCGTCGGCGTCCTCGCCGTCCGCACCGCCCGCGCGTTTGCCTCCGGCCGCATCCACGCTGCGCTGCAGTGCCGCGACGAGGTCGAGCACCTCGGCGTCCTCGCCCTCGGTAGTGGTTTCGGGAACCTGGAACACCTTCTCGCCGCCACGCGCCAGCGCGTCGTCGATCAGCGCCCGCAGTTCGACCTGGTACTCGTCGGTGAACTCGTCCGGATCGAAATCCTCGGACATCGATTCGACGAGCGTCTCGGCCATCGCCAGTTCCTTCGACGACGGCTTCTGCACGTCGTCGAGCACCGGGAACTCCGCGGCCCGCACCTCGTCCGGCCACAACAGCGTCTGCAGCACCAGCAGCCCGTCCCGGTTGCGCAGCGCCGCCAGCCGGGTGCGTTGCCGCAACGTGAAATGCACGAGGGCGGTGCGGTCGCTCTGCTCGAGGGTCGCCGCCAGCAGCGCATATGCTTTCGGCGACGACGAGTCCGGCTCGAGATAGTAGGACTTCTCGAACAGGATCGGATCGATCTGCTCGCTCGGCACGAACTGCAGCACCGGGATCTCGTGCTTCTCCGCCGCCGGCAGCTTGTCGAAGTCCTCGTCGGTGAGCACCACCCGCGTGCCGTCGTCCGAGTCGTACGCCTTGTCGATCTCCGGATACGGAACCGACTCGCCGCACTCGGTGCACACCCGGTCGTACTTGATCCGCCCGCCGTCCTTCGCGTGCACCTGATGGAACCGGATGTCGTGGCTCTCCGTCGCGGAATAGACCTTCACCGGCACATTCACCAGGCCGAACGCGAGGGAACCCTTCCAGATCGACCGCATGGCTCCATCATGCGGGACAACACGCCACTGTGCAGTCGACCGACCGAATTCGATCTTCGTCCTCAGCTCATCGACCGCAGGATCGTCCGCCGCAGCGCGGGAGAGACCGACCCGAACAACGACCACATCGCCGCTGCGACACCGACCGGATCGTCCCTCCCGGAGAGGTAGGCGCGCTGCCGGTCGACGGGCAGATCGAAGAATGCGGCGAAGAACTCCGCCGCATCCTCGCCGCCGAGACCCAGCAGCACCGCCAATCCCCGTACGCGCAGGGCCGACACCGCCCGGGCCGCCGGGGTCCACAGCACCCGATCCGGGTGGCGTCCGGCCCGCACCGCGGCCACCACCGGGTCCGCGGCCGACAGCGCGGTGGCCACCGCGTATCCCGTGGCCGGATGCATCAGCCCCCCGCGCGCCCCGAACCCGGCCGGGCCGCCGCGCCGCCGCCGAGCACCCTCGACGGCGAACCGGACGTGTTCGGCCGGTTCGGCACCGGACAGCTCCACGCCGCGCACCGCGAGCCGGGTCCGCAGGCGCTGTTCCAGCTCCGGAAGTACCAGCGCCGGCCGCCCCACCAGGCAGGTCTCCTCGAGCAGCACCCGGCCCGGACCGACCGGCACCGCGTACAGGAACGACGGGGCGTCCCCACCGTCGGTGCCGTTGTCCCG